>JANNUM010000284.1:0-1550 GCA_031395235.1 Chloroflexota bacterium | reverse complement strand
CCGTGAAGCTCGGCACTCCCATGGGTGTCCTCGCGGACACCATCCACGCCTTCCCGACGGTCGCACGCGTCATGGGTGGCCTCTTCGCGAAGGTCGCGCTCGACCTGCGATGACCGACGAGCTCGATCTCCTTGACTGGCGACGGCGGATCGCTTCTGTGTACGCGGAGGCACGCACGCAAGGCCCACGCGTCGGCCACGTCCGCTGGCGGGTGGTGCGCGACGAGCTGTTCAAGACGCACCCGCAGTCTCCGCTCGCGCTCCCGGCGCGCACATCCTTTACGGGTCTCCGCTACTTCGACTACGACCCGAAGCTCCGGCTCTCGGCCCGCGTCCGTGACCGGCCGGGCGAGCGCTTCGAGATCCAGACGAGCGGTGGCGAGCAGATGGCCATGCGTCGGTTCGGCCAGGTCGAGCTTGAGTGGGGGACGCTCGACGTCTTCTGGATCGATGTCTACGGCGGCGGCGTGTTCATCCCGTTCCGTGACGCGACGTCTGGCTCGACCACGTACGGCGGCGGCCGCTACCTGCTCGACACGATCAAGGGCGCTGACCTCGGCCTGACCGAGCGCGGCGAGCTCGTCCTCGACTTCAACTACGCGTACCACCCCTCGTGCCATTACGACCCGCGCTGGTCCTGCCCGCTCGCGCCGCGCGAGAGCTGGCTCACCGTGCCGATCGAGGCGGGCGAGCGCGCGTACAAGGATGAAGAGTGAGCGAGGGCGGCTTTGCCGGACGAGCGAACCCGACCAGCCCTGAGCGTGGCACGGGCCGCAGGCCCAAGCTTGAGCAGGGCTGGACCCTCCTCGCGACCGTGCTCGCGTCGGGGATCGTGTTCCTCGACTCGACCGTCGTGAACGTCGCGCTCCCGCGCATCGGCCAGGAGCTGCCGAGCACGCTCTTCGGCGTCCTCGAAGGCCAGTCCTACGTCTACACGGGCTATCTCCTGACCGTCTCGGCGCTCCTGATCCTGGCCGGCGCGCTCACCGACTACTACGGCCGGAAGCGGATGTTCGTCATCGGCCTCGCGGGGTTCGGCGCCACCTCCGTGCTCTGTGGTATCGCGCCGAGCCTGGAGCTGCTCGTCCTCTTCCGGCTCCTGCAGGGCGCCGCGGGTGCGTTCCTCGTGCCCGGGTCACTCGCGCTCATCCGCAGCACCTTCGAAGGCGAGGCGCAAGGGCGCGCGTTCGGGATCTGGGCCGGCGCGTCCGCCGGCACGACGATCCTCGGCCCGTTCCTGGGCGGGATCCTCGTCGACACCGTGTCATGGCGCGCGGCCTTCCTGATCAACGTCCCGCTGGTCGCGCTCGCGCTGTACGCGACGCTCGCGCACGTGCGGGAGACGAGAGATGAGAGCGCGAGCGGCCGCTTCGACTGGCTGGGTGCGTTCGTGGCCGCAGTGGCCGTCGGCGGGCTCTCGTTCGGTGCCATCTACGGGCAGCAGCGTGAGTGGCGGGATCCGCTCGCCTTCGTGGCGCTCGGCCTCGGGGCGCTCGCGACCGTGGGCTTCCCGATCCTCATGGCGCGACGGCTCGACCCGCTCGTCCCGCT
>JANNUM010000278.1:0-2685 GCA_031395235.1 Chloroflexota bacterium | reverse complement strand
CGCGTGGTGTCGAGGAGCCGCAGTCCGTCACGGATCTCGGGTCCGCGTCCGATGAACGTCGTCACCTGGGTGGGGAAGTTGTTCGGCGTGCGGTCGAGGCTGCGCACCGGTGGGAAGTCGCTCGGCAGACCCTCGATGACCAGCTGGTAGATGCGCTCGGGCTGCGCGAGATCTTTGAGGCGATGCTCGCCGAGGTCGCGCAATGCGATGCCATCGCCGAGGTCCTGGCCGGCGAGCATCGCCGTCGCGCCGGAGACGAGCACCTGACCGCCATGCGCGATGTTCGCGATGCGCGCCGCACGATGCACGTCGATGCCGACGTAGTCCGCGCCGGCCTCTTGGCTGGCGGGCGTGCCGAGCCCGGTGTGCATGCCCATGCGCACTCGCACGACCGCGTCGTGCGGAAAATGCGCCGCCGCGAGCGCGTGCTGCGCGGCAGCCGTGGCGCGCACCGCCTTCGCCGCGCTGTGGAAGACGACGAAGAGGGAGTCTCCCTCGGTCCGCACCTCGGTCCCGCCATCGGCGAACGCGGAGCGCAGCGCCTGGGTGTGAACGGCGAGGACCTCGTGAAAACGATCGGTGCCGAGCGCGCTCAGGAGCTTCGTGGAGCCCTCGATGTCGGTGAACAGGAAGGTGAGGGTGCCGCTCGGCAGCGGCTGGCCGGTCATGGGCCGATTGTCCGCTCGCGGTCGCCGAGTTGCCAACCGACCGGTGCGGGCCTAGACCTGTGCCGATGGCGACGACGCGGGGCGAGCTGGGCGACGCGCTCTCCAGCCTTTCGCTCTTTGCCGATCTGAGCGCGGCGGAGCTCGAGTCGGTGGCGCACATCGTCGACGAGCGCCGCTTCGCGGACGGCGAGCGGATCCTCCGACAGGGGCTCACCGGCTCGGGCTTCTACATCATCCTCGCCGGCGAGGCCACGATACGCGTCGACGGCAAGGATTACGGCAAGCTCGGCCGCGGCGATTTCTTCGGTGAGATCTCGGCGCTCCTGGGCGACCCGCCCGTCGCCGACATCGTCGCGACGCGCGAGCTGCGCTGCGCGATCATCCCCGGTCCCGCGCTGGAGTCGTTCATGGTCGGACATCCGAGGGTGATGTACCGGATGCTGCAGAACGAGGCGCGCAAGCTACGGACGGCCACGCGCTGGCGGAGCTAGCCGAGCAGCCCTTCCCGCCCGGCGACTACCCGGTGGTGGTGGTCGGCAGCGGCCCCGGAGGGCTTCAGCTTTCGTATTCGCTGACGCGCTTCGGCGTTCCGCACGCCATGATCTCCGCCGACGATGCACCCGGCGGGATGTTCCGCCGCTGGCCGTTCTTCCAGCGCCTGCTGTCGTGGACGAAGCCGTACGCGCCGGTCGAGCGCGGCACACGCTTTTACGAGCGCTACGACTGGAACTCTCTCGTGCCCGACGAGGACGCGCATCGCGCGATCCAGCCGCGGCTCATGGACGGCACTTCGTATTTCCCGGCGCGTTCCGAGATGGAGCAGAACCTCGCGACGTTCGCGCGCGAGACCGGCATCCGGGTGCGCTACGGCTGTCGGTGGACCGGTACGGCGCGCGACGGCGACGGCTTCCGCCTGCAGACCACCGCGGGTGAATACCGCGCTCGCGTCGTCGTGTTCGCCTTTGGGCTGGCTGAGCCGTGGAAGCCCGACATCCCGGGGATCGCTGACGTTCCGCATTACGCCGACACGCGCGCACCGGAGACGTACGCGGGAAAGCGCATCTTCATCATCGGAAAGGAGGTGTCCGCCTTCGAGCTCGCGAACGGATTCCTCCCCTGGGCGCGTCAGATCGTCCTCGCATCTCCCCGACCGACACAGCTCTCGGTCGTGACGAACTCGCTCGTGGGCGTGCGCGCCCGGTACGTACAGCCCTACGAGGATCACATCCTGGGCGGTGGCGTCGCGATCATGAACGCCTCCATCGACGAGGTCTCGCGCACGGTCGACGGATTCCGCGTCCGCACGACCCGCAGCGACGGTGGCGGATCGATGGTGTTCGAAGCCGACGACGTCATCGCGACGACCGGCTTTCAGCCGCCGCTGGGAGATCTCACCGAGCTCGGCGTCGTGACCTCCGGCCGCGAGCGGATCCCCTCGCAGACGCCGCTCTTCGAGAGCATCAGCGTGCGCGACATCTATTTCGCCGGGACGGTCACGCGGGGCGCGCCGGGTCTCAAGAAACATGGCCTGCCCAGCAGCTCGGGCGCCGTGCACGGCCACCGCTACAACGCGCGCATCCTGGCGCGGCATATCGCGCGCACGTACTTCGGCGTCGATCCGGCGCGGCCGACGCTGAGACGCGACGAGGTGCTCGGCTACCTTCTCTCTGAGGTGACGCGCGCGCCGGAGCTCTGGCACCAGAAGTCATACCTGGCCCGGTCGGTCCTCGTGGATGGGGAGCGCGGGATCGTCGACGACGGGATCGTGCCATTGCAGCTGTTCGTGGACGGACAGGGTGCCGACGGTGTCGCGGTCGCGGTCGAGGCGAATCCCAAGGCCGAGATCTATCCCGCCGTGTACGTCCGCAAGAACAACGTCGTCAGCGAACATCTGCTGCCGCCGAACCCGCTGCTCGATTTCGAGACCGCCGAGCATCGCGGGCAGCTGGCCGCGGCCCTCGCTCCGCTCCTCTAGCGCAGTTCACCGCGAGCCAAGAGCGACCCGCACAAACCACCG
>JANNUM010000268.1:0-2712 GCA_031395235.1 Chloroflexota bacterium | reverse complement strand
CCTGCTTGGACTGCCGTATTCCGCCCGCGACCTTCATGCCAACGACGCGACCGGTCTCCTCATGGACATCGCGGATGACCTCGAGCATGCAGAGCGCGACGGGCAGCGTCGCGTTCGTCGCGGCCTTTCCGGTCGACGTCTTGATGAAGTCCGCGCCGCCGGCGATCGCCAGCAGCGACGCGCGACGCACGTTGTCGTAGGTGCCGAGCTCGCCCGTCTCGATGATGACCTTCAGATGCGCGCGGCTGCCGCAGATCTCCTTGACGCGCACGATCTCGTCGTACACCTGCGCGTAACGACCGGAAAGGAAGGCGCCGCGGTCGATGACCATGTCGACCTCGTCCGCGCCCGCCTCGACGACCCAGCGCGTCTCATCGAGCTTGACCTCGAGCGGGGACTGGCCCGAGGGGAATGCGGTCGCGACGGAGGCGACCTTCACGTCGGTCCCGCGTGTGCGCTCGAGCGCGTACGGAACGAGGTTCGGGTAGACACAGATCGCCGCGACCGAGGGGATGCCGGGATCGCTGGGATCGGGCCGGATGCCCTTCGAGCTCAGCGCTGCGACCTTCCCGGGCGTGTCGGCGCCCTCGAGCGTGGTGAGATCCATCATGCGGATCGCCAGATCGAGCGCGAACATCTTGGACTCGCGTTTGATCGAGCGCTTCGAGAGAACGTCCGCGCGCTCCTCGAGCGCCACAGCGTCGACCGACCCAAGACGCGGAAGGCGCGGCTCGAGCGGGAGCTCGAAGCCACCGGGAAGCGCGGGTGCGGTCGCCATGATGATGAGGATATTCCTCGCGCTTCCGCTCTCGCGGATGCCGCGCTTAGAGGGTGGCGGTCTGCGAAATGAGCGCGCCTCGCTCTGACCCGACGCTCGGAGTGTTCAGCGCCGCACCGATGTAGCACCCGAGGAAGCGCGCACGGCTCTCGAGCGCGCCAGGCGGCGCGCCGATCGTGCTCGTCGTGCTGACGTGGGACTCCGCAGGCCTCGCACGGACCTAGCTCGACCAAGGGCAGCCGTTCAGCTGCTACTAACCGCCGCAGGGGATGACGCCGGAGTCGCCGTCCCATACGCTGCCGGGCGGTGGATGTGGGGAGCCTGCGAAGGGTCGCGATGGTCGCCGCCGCGCCGCGGGTGCCGAAGGCGAAACACCGCCATCACGTCGTCATCGCCGTGGTCGGTGTCGCGGTCCTCATTGCTCTCAACATCGCGGTGTACCTCGCGCCGATCGACTATCAGGCGCTGACGTCGTTCGCCTACGTTGGCGCGTTCCTGGTGTGCTTCATCGCGAACGCGCTCGTCGCGATCCCGATCCCGTACATACCGATCATCGCCCACATCGGCGCCACCGCCGACAGCGCTGCGATCGTCGTCGCGCTCGGGGCACTCGGTTCAGTGCTTGGCGAGTCCGTCGCGTTCCTCATCGGTCGTGCGGAGCAGGGTCTGATCTCCGAGCATCCGATCTATCAACGGCTGCATCGCCTCGCCGAACGAAAGTGGCTTGCCGGACTTCTGCTGTTCGGATTGGCCGTGCCCCTGAATCCGCTGTTCGATGTCGCGGGCCTCGCGGCGGGAGCCGTCGGCATGCGATACCGCACCTTCTTCGTCGCGGTCTTCGCCGCGCGCTTGGTCCGCCTCGCTTTGATCGTCTGGCTCGGAGTGCTGATCGGCCTTTAGCGGCCGGACCCGACCGGCAAGAGGATGTCGCCCTTGATGGTCAGGTAGTAGACCTGCCAGTGGTAGTAGCCGCGATAGGCGTCAGGCTCCGCACGCATGATCTCGGCGTACGCGGTCACAGCGCGGACGTAGCGCTGCGAATTGTTGTAGCGAAACAGGGCGTTGGCCATGTCGGCGGGCGCGCGGTTGGCACGCAGATAACGGGCAGCCGCCCGGATCGCGTCGCGATCGGAGTTCACGTCGCCCTCGCCGTATGCCGCCCACGTACCGGGCATGAACTGCATCGGCCCCTGCGCGCCAGCGACGGACACACCACGGATCCGACCCATTCGTGTCTCGACGAGATGGATCGCCGCCAGGTAGGTCCACGGCACACCGAACTCGGCCTCCGCTTCGCGGTAGTACCGAGCCAGGTCGTCGAGGGGCGCTGGTTCGACGATGCGCCAGGAGGTGGGTGGATCCGGACCGGGGATCACGGTCGCGCGCAGGTCAGCGGTCGCGTCGAGGTTCGCGGTCACCGTGCCACGGAGCTCGACCGGGACAGCGGCAAGGAAGGCGTCACGCCACTCCAGCCGCGCCGTGATCGCGCGGTACGCCCGCTGTTGTAGGTGACCCATCCAGGCCAGCTCGGCGCCAGTGAGGCTGCGGTCGCGCACCGCGCGCTCGGCAGCCGCGATCTGCGCAGCGATCGCCCCCGGTTCGGCGGCAACGGGCGGCGGTTCGGGGCGCGGCGTGGGTATGGGCTGCGGACTGGCTGTCGGCGTCGATGGGGCCGCGGTCGCCGACACGGCGGGAGAAGCGGTGGGTGGGACGGTCATCGACTCGGCTGGCGCGCGGCTCGTGACGGTGCATGCGGTCAAGAGCGACACGCCACACGACAGAGCGAGGGTCCACCGCGGAAAGCGGCGACGGATGTTCACTTCCCGCCCCTACGTCGCGCGAGCTCGTCGCGTCGCGCGCGTTCCCCAGCGGCGGAGCGCGTCGATGGCCGGGCGAAGCTCGCGGCCGCGCTCGGTGAGCGCGTAGACGACTCG
>JANNUM010000242.1:0-1974 GCA_031395235.1 Chloroflexota bacterium | reverse complement strand
CGGGATCTTGAGGGCCGAGAGCCGCGCCTGGTTGTAAAAGATCCGCCCGACGTGGTCGCGGTCGGGGAAGACCTCGTCCTGCCGCGGCAGGAACGCGCCGCCCGAGTCGACGAGATAGATGCACGGCAGGTGGTTCTCGAGCGCGATCTCCTGCGCGCGCAGGTGCTTCTTCACGGTGAGCGGGTAATAGGAGCCGCCCTTCACCGTCGCGTCGTTCGCGACGATGACGCACTCGGTCCCGCTCACGCGGCCGATGCCGGTGATGATCCCGGCGCCGGGCGCCTCGTCGTCGTACATCCCGTTCGCGGCGAGCGCACCGATCTCGAGGAAGGGCGTGCCGGCATCGAGCAGCGTCTCAACGCGCTGGCGAGGGAGCAGCTTGCCTGCGGCGAGGTGCCGGTCGCGCGCACGTGCCGGGCCGCCTTCGCGGACCTCCGCGAGCTTGGCGCGCAGCTCGTCGACGAGCGTGGTCATCGAGTCGCGGTTGGCCTTTGCCTCGGGGGAGGACGCGTCGAACGCGGTCGGAATCAGGGTCATGCGGCCCGGATGCTAGGCCGCGACAGCTGTTCTTGCCCGTAGGAGGGTCGCGCGAGCTTCGAACACTAGACTTCGGCCGCGGTGGCCGGAAACGCCTTCGTCTTCGCGGCGGGCAGCGGGTCAAACTGGGATCGCACGATCGCGAAGCCAGTGGAGCTCGAGAGACTGGCTGGCGTCCTGCCCGATGACCATCGCGAGTTCCTCCGAGTCAAGAGCGCCGGTGGCCCGCTGTACGCGTGGGGCGCACCGGACGGTGCCGTCGGCACGATCGCTGGCATGGCCGAGGACGACGTGGTGTTCGGGTCCCGGCGCGGAGTCGTCGGATTCGGCGCGCAAGTCGCCTTGTCCCTCAAGGAGCCGTCGACGGAGCTGTCGAGGCTGCTTTGGGGCGCTCCTGAATGGCCCTATGTCTACTTCCTGTATCGAGCCAGCTTCGCTCAGCGCCCCGTACCCGAATTCCTCGCGTTCATCGGCCAACGCGGAAAGCTGATCCAAGGCTTTCGTATCTCTCATAAAGCATCAAAGATGCTGCGCGACAGCCGGTCGCCGTCCGAATTCATCGCGGCCTCGCTGTCGGGAACCACAACCGAACCGCCCGAAACTCGCGAGCCTCAGTCTCCGCTTCCGCCGCCGGAGATTCCACCTGCCAAGGAGGATTTGCACGCTGAGGCGGAGTCCTATCTGATTCGCATCGGAGAGACTCTGGGACTTGACGTGTGGGTGGCGTCGAACGACAAGTCGGAGATCGTGCGCGATTATTCGTTCCGCGAGCACACCATCGCGGCGTTGCCATTCCAAGGGCAGCCGGAGTTCCACCGCAGGATCGAGCTGATCGACGTGATCTGGCTGCGAGGCTCGGCGATCGTCGCCGCCTTCGAGGTGGAGCAGTCGACGCAGGTGTACTCCGGGCTTCTCCGCATGCTCGACCTGGTCACGCAGTTTCCGAGCTTGAGCTTCCCTCTCTACATCGTGGCGCCGGATGCGGAGAAGAGGCGCGTCTGTGCCGAGATCAACCGCCCGTCATTCAAGGCACATCGGCTTGATGAGATCTGCCGTTACCTGGCCTACTCGCGACTGCGCGACGCCGTAACGGACACATCGCGACTCGGGAGGCACCTGAGTCCCGGAGTCATCGAGGAATACGCGGAGAGCTGCACGCAGGAGGCGGCTGCTGACAGATAGGCTTCCAACATCGACGATCCGCGGATCCGCGATGCGCTCGCCCGCAGCTTCCTCGCGCGCCTCCCGCGCGCCGCGCTCGACGCGCTGCTCGAGGGCGCGACGACGGAAGACGTCGCGGCCGGCGAGCTCACCTATCGGCCCGCGGCGGATCCGCGACCGACGCTCGTTGTCGCCGGGCTCTTCCGCGTCGACTACGAATCGTCCGACGGCCGCCAGGTCACGATCCGCTACGCCCGGCCGGGGGATGTGCTCGGC
>JANNUM010000213.1:0-2462 GCA_031395235.1 Chloroflexota bacterium | reverse complement strand
GACGATCACGCGCTTCGAGGCGGACAAGGCATTCGGACTTCGTCTTCGCTTCGGACCCCTCCGCGGCGAGTTCGAGTATGTTCTCGAACCCGAAGCCTCCGGAACCCGTCTCACACAAACCCCCGTTGCCGGATTCAGCGGTCCCCTCTCGGTGCTCTCACCGCTCGTCGCCGCTGAGGCCCAGAAGGAGGAAGACACCGAGCTGGTCCGCCTGAAAGAGATCGTCGAGCGCGAGTAGCTCTCGGCGGCGCGCTGCGCTGAACGCGCCCTCTGTCACCGCAGCGCCCTGTACCAGAGCGCGCCGCCGCCACGGCTGACGAATACGTCAAGACGTTCGCCGCTCCACACGCAGCTCACGCTGTCGCCGTCGGGCGCGCCCTCGACGATCTCCCAGGGCACCCAGCGTTCTCCATCCCACCAGCGATGGTGGAGACGGCCGCCCGGGTCGAACGCGAAGACGTCGATGCGGTCCGCGCCACGAGCCGCTGCCGCGGGCTGGCCCGTAAAGGTGCCGCCGAGCGACTCCCACTCGTGCCAGCTCTTGCCGTCCCAATAGCGATCGCGAAGCTCTCCGTCGTCGTGGATGGCGAAGAGCTCGCACTCTCCGCCATCACCCCACGACGCGACGGCCGCGCCCCGCTCGAGCGTGCCGCCGAGAGAGATCCAATCGCCTATTTGATCAGTCCCTGCTTCTTCAGCCAGTCCTTCGCGACGACGCTCGCGTCTTTCTTGTCCACGCCGTTCGCCTTGTTCATCCCGATGAGCTCGTCGGTCGTGAGCTTCGCCGAGACCCCGTTGAGGACCTTCTTCAGGTCGTCGGTCGCGACCGCGTTCCGGACGAGCGGCGCGACGTTGTCCGCGAGCTGGAGATGTTTGTCGTCCTCGAGAACGATGTAGCCCTTCACGGCGATGATCGCGTCGCTGGAGAAGAGCAGAGCCACGTCGATCTGGTTGCCATCGAGCGCCGCGACGGTGAGGGGGCCTCCGGCATCGAGCGGCTTGAAGTCCTTCAGCTTGATCCCATAGGTCTGCTCGAGGCCGATCTTGCAGAAGGGCCGCTGCGGGCACTCCGGCGGGCCGCCGAGCACGAGCTGACCCTGCGCGTTGGCGGCGATGTCGCTCGTCTTCTTCAACTTGTACTTGTCCGCCGTTGCCTTCGTCACGACGAAGGCGTTCTCGTCGACGGCCTGCGCGTAGTCGAGGACGGTGAGGTTCTTCGACTTCACCGCGTCCTGCAGCTGCCTCTGCGCTTCCTTGGCGTCGCTCGAGCCTTTCGCGTTCGTGTCTACGAAGCGGAGGACCGTCGCCAGGTATTCGGGGACGACGTCGATGTCGCCCTTCTCGAGCGCCGGGAACACGATCGCGCGGTTCCCGAGGTTGAACTTACGCTCGATGGTGTAGCCGTTCGCTTCCAGGGCCTGCGCGTAAAGCTCGCCGAGCAGGATGCTCTCGGCGAAGTTGAACGAGCCGATCTTGACCGTCGGCTTTGGTCCCGTGCTGGCCCCGCCGCAGGCGCTCGCGACGAGTGCAGCCACGATGAATGGGATCGCGACACGGATGGCTGGGTTCACTGGGGGCTCCTTCCGGACCGCAGCGCATTTTCTCTCGGCCCTCGCTTGGCAGTATCGCCCCGTCGGGCGGACATCCTCCTACAACGCGCCCCGTTGGACACGTATGCCCGGCGAGACGGCCGCGCGCTCGAAAGTGCCGAAAGCGATTTCCACGGCGATGGCGAGAAGTGCGACCAGCAGCGCTCCGGCGAACAGACGGTCGTATTCCTGGAGCCCTAAGCCGTCCACGATGTACCGGCCTAGTCCGCCGCCCGCGACGAGCGCGCCGAGCGTCGCCGTCGCTACGACGTTGACCGATGCGGTCCTTAAGCCGGCCAGGACCAGGGGCAGCGCGAGCGGTAGTTCGATCGAGCGCAGTACCCCGATCTCGCTCACTCCCATGCCGCGCGCCGCCTCGGTCACATCGCGATCGACGTTGCGCACGGCGACATACGCGTTCGTGAGGATCGGGGGGATCGCGAGTGGGATCATCGCGAAGAACGTTGGCCAAAAACCCAGCCCGAGGCCGAGCGCGAACGCGATCGGCAGCGCCAGTGCCAGCAGGGCCAGCGAGGGAAGCGCCCTCCCGATGTTCGCGACGTTCACAGCGACGAAGGCCAGCCTTCCGGTATGCCCTAGCCAGAGTCCGATGGGTAACGCGATGAGCGCACCGACGAGTACGGCGAGGCCCGAGAGCTCGAGGTGCTCGAGAAGTCGTGTCTGCACCGCGTCACTCCCCTGATAGTGGGCGGGATCAGCGAACCATCTCCCGACGTCAGCGAGCAACCTCATGCTTCCGCTCGCGTCCACGGTGTCAGGCGCTGTTGCAGGATCACGAGCAGGGCGTCGGCGCAGATCGCGAGCGCCACGGACAAGACCGCGCCCGCGATCAGCTCGGTAGCGAAGAAGCGC
>JANNUM010000162.1:0-8051 GCA_031395235.1 Chloroflexota bacterium | reverse complement strand
GGCTACGGCCGGGCGTCGCCGTCGTGTGCGCTGTGAAGTCGACGAACGTGGTCGTGGAGATCGCCCAGCACTCCCGCTCTGCGACCGATCGCGAGTGAAGAGCGGTATGCGCGGATCGCGAGTCGTGATGGCCGCCACGTTGTTGCTCGCCGGTTGTGGACCGACCGTCCCGGGCGCGGTCGTGCCCGGCGCGTTCGACGAGCACGATCCTTCCGATCGCGTAGAGCTGACGGGTGCCCGCAAGGACGAGGGCTTTCTGCTCCAGCCCGATGAGGTAGGCCTCGTCCGCGGCGAAGAACACGTCGGCAGGCGCTCCGTTCTCGATCTGTTGGCTGAGCGTGCCGGTCGATCCAAAGCTGATCGTCGGCGTCGGATGACCGGCGGCAGCGAACGCGTTCGACACCTCCGCAAGAGCGAATTGGAGATCGGAGGCGGCGAAGACGATGAGCGCGCTCTCGGGTGATGGCGACGCACTGGGAATGACTGTGCTGGGCGCGGCTCGACCACAACCAGCGAGGACCAGGGTGGCCGCGATGAGGACCAGCGACCCGCGCATCTGAGCTCCCCCCTACTCGCGATCGCTCGACGAGCGGGCGCGCCGCACGATCTCCACGACCACGTTCGTCGACTTCACCGCGCACACGACGGCGACCCCCGGCCGCAGCGCGAGCTCCGTCGCCGCTTCGGCCGTCATGAGGCTGACCAGCCGATGCGGGCCCGCCTGGACCTCGACGACCGCAGCGACGCGGTCCTTCTCGACGCGCGTCACGATCCCCTCGAAGCGGTTGCGCGCGGACTGCGCGATGATGGGTCGCTCGAGACCCTCGCGTTTGCGAGACGCCTGGAGGCGACGCACCTCGGGGAGCGGGACGAGTCGCTGTCCGCCTGGTGAGCGCCGCACCTTGACCTCGCCCGATGCGGCCCAGCGGCGCAGCGTGTCGACCGAGATGCCTAAGACCTCGGCGGCCTCGCCCACCCGAAGTGCGCCATCCTTAGGTACTTGCCGCTGCTTCGCCACGAATACATACGTATACCACACGAAATGCCCCGGTCCGGGGCATCAGGACGGCTCAGCGACCGACGCGCTCGGTTTCGTCGACCCGCGCTCCTAGACTCCTCGCCATGCCCACGAGTCCCAGCGCAGCGCGCGCCGCGGTCTCGACGCTCACCGTCGACGAAGCACTGGAGCGCATCCTCGCGCGGATCACGCCGCTCGAGCCGACGGAGGTCGGACTTCTCGACGCGCTCGGCGCGGTCCTCACCGAGGACGCGACCGCCGATCGCGACGTGCCGCCGTTCCGCAACTCCGCGATGGACGGCTACGCGGTGCGCGGCGCGGACGTTGGGCAGGGCGGCCTGACGCTACGCGTCGTGGGCGCGGTCGCCGCGGGGTCGCCTCCCGACCGCGCGGTCGGGGCGGGCGAGGCGATGCGCATCATGACCGGAGCGCCGATGCCCGACGGCGCAGATACGGTCGTGCGCGTCGAGGACACCGATAACGGCTCCGATGTGGTCACGATCAACATGGCCACGCCGCAGGGTGTCGCGGTCCGGCAGGCCGGCGAGGATCTGCGGCGCGGCGAGGTCGTGCTCGCGCGGGGCACGCTGCTGCGGCACGCCGACATCGGCGTGCTCGCCTCGATCGGCCGGGCAAAGGTGAACGTCGTCCGGCGGCCCAACGTCGCCGTGCTCTCCACCGGCGACGAGCTCGTGGACATCGACGAACAGCCAGGCCCAGGAAAGATCCGCGACTCGAACCGCTACTCGCTCGCCGCCGCCGTCCGGGCGACCGGATGCGCTGCGTTCGAGCTCGGCATCGCCCGCGACAGCGCCGACGACCTACGGCACGCGCTGGGCAATGCCGCGTTCGGCGACCTCGTCGTGACCAGCGGCGGCGTTTCGGTCGGCGACCACGACCACGTGAAGCCCGTGGTGAACGCGATGGGGCAGATGGACTTCTGGTCGATCGCGATCCGCCCCGGACGCCCACTCGCGTTCGGCGAGCTGCGCACCAAGCGCGGCGCCGTTCCGATCTTCGGCCTGCCGGGCAATCCGGTCTCGGCGCTCCTCACATTCGAGCTGTTCGTGCGGCCGGCCTTGTTGAAGATGGCGGGGCGGACGAAGCTGCACCGCTCGCGCGCGCAGGCGCGCCTGCTCGACCGGATCGACAAGCCGACCGGCCTGCGCATGTTCGCGCGCGGGATCCATGACGCCGCGGCCGGGACCGTCCGCTCGACGGGCCCGCAGGGCTCGGGGATCCTGCGCTCGATGTCGCTCGCGAACTGCCTCATCGACCTGCCCGAATCTGCATCGGCGGCGGAGCCAGGCGATACCGTGAGCGTTCTGCTGACCGATAGACCGGAGGACCATTAGTTTGCCGGTGCGCAAGCGTGCGGCCGCGGGTCCGACACGTGCCCGCAGGACGCTGACGCACGTCGATGAGCGCGGCGCGGCGCGGATGGTCGACGTCGGCGCCAAGCCGGTGACCGAGCGACGCGCGACCGCGCGGGGCATGCTCCTGCTGTCGAGCGAGACGCTCGCGCTGGTGCGCGATGGACGCACGCCGAAGGGCGACGTGCTCGCGAGCGCGCGCCTCGCCGGGATCATGGCGGCGAAGAAGACTTCAGAGCTGATCCCCCTCGCGCATCCGCTTCCGATCTCGCATGCGAGCGTCGAGCTCGCGGTCGAAGCGAAGGGGATCGCGATCGAGGCGACCGTCGCGACGACGGCGCAGACGGGTGTGGAGATGGAGGCACTCACAGCGGTGGCCGTCGCGGCGCTCACGCTGTACAACATGCTGAAAGCGATCGAGCGCGGCGCTCGGATCACCGACGTGCGTCTGGTCGCGAAGAGCGGCGGGCGCAGCGGGGAGTACCGCGCGCCTTGAGCTCCGTGCGCGCCGCGATCATCACGGTGAGCACCAGAGGCGCCGCTGGTGAGCGGGCCGACGAGAGCGGACCGGCGATGCGTGACGCGCTCGTCGCCGCGGGCCACGAGGTCGTCCACTCGGCTCTCGTGCCTGACGACATCGCGGGTGTCGCGACGGCGATCCTGAGCGCGGTGCGCGCGGGCGCGAATGTCGTGCTCACCAGCGGCGGCACCGGACTCTCACCGAACGACGTGACGCCCGAAGCGACACGGCGCGTGATCGATCGCGAGGTACCCGGGATCGCCGAGGCGCTGCGCGCGCGCTCGCTCGAGAAGACCGCGCACGGCATGCTGTCGCGTGGCGTCGCTGGCGCCATCGGCGCGACGCTCGTCGTGAATCTGCCAGGCTCGCCGCGCGCGGTGCGCGAGTCGCTCGAGGTGCTGCTGCCGATCCTCCCCCACGCGATCGAGCTTCTCGCCGGCGAGAGCGGCGAGTCCGGTCACGCGCGCGGTCACTTGTAGGTAGGTGAAGCTCGCGGTCCACCCCGAGGTGGCTGCCGCACTCGCCGCGCGCCGAGCCGTCGTCGCGCTCGAGTCCACCGTCATCGCGCATGGACTGCCCCGACCGCAGAACCTCGAGGCCGCCCGTGCGCTCGAGGAGGAAGTGCGCCGCCTCGGCTCCACGCCGGCCACGATCGCGATCGCGGACGGTCAGGCGATCGTCGGCGCGGACGATGCGCTGCTCACGCGGCTCGCGGAGGACCCAGCCGTCGCAAAGGTCTCCCTCCGCGACCTCGCGCCGGTGCTGGCGCGTCGCGGCCTAGGCGCCACGACGGTGGCGGCGACTGTGGAGATCGCGGCGCGCGCAGGCATCACCGTGATGGCCACGGGCGGGATTGGCGGCGTCCACCGCGGCGCCGCGCGCTCCTTCGACGAGTCCGCGGACCTGGGGGCGATCGCGCGTCATCCCGTGTGCGTCGTGTGCGCAGGCGCGAAGCTCGTGCTCGATCTCGCGCTCACGCTCGAGCGGCTCGAAACGCTGGGCGTGCCCGTCATTGGCTACGGCACCGACGAGCTTCCCGCGTTCTACGTGCGCTCGAGCGGACTCGCCCTGGCCCATCGCGTCGACGACGCCCTCGCGGCCGCACGCGTCGTGCGCGAGCAGCTCTCCCGCGGCGCCGGGATCGTGATCGCGGTTCCCATCGCGGCGAGCGACGCCCTCGACCGGCGCGAGGCCGAGGCCCAGGTCGCGCGCGCGCTTAAGACTGCCGAACGCCAGGGCGTCCGGGGCGCAGCGCTCACGCCGTTCCTCCTCGGGCAGCTGCGCGACGCGACCGGTGGGCGCAGCCTCGCGGCGAACCTGTCGCTGCTGCGCGCGAACGCGCGCGTCGCGGCGCAGATCGCGCTCGCGTTGGCGATGTAGATCCTCGGCTAGCGGTGCGAGTCGATGCCCAGCATCTCGCGCATGCGGACGTAGCCGACGACGGATTCGCGATAGAGGACGCCGACCAGTGACCCGTGATCGACGACGGCCAGGAGCGGAACATCTCCATTGCCGAAACGGTCGAGCGCCGCGACGAGCTGGTCGTCCGGCGAGACCGTTGCCAGCTCGGAGACCGGCGTCATGACGGCCTCCACCGGTGTCGTGGCCCACTGGTCCTGCTCGACCTTGCGCAGGTCCGCGATCGTGACAAGGCCGAGGAGCCGGTCGTGCGCGACGACCGGGATCGCTTGAAGGTTGTGCGGCAGCACGATGTCGCGGATCAGCTGTCCGATCGTGATCCCCGCCGGCGCGGAACGGAAAGCGGTGGTCATGAGCTGATCGACGCGAACGCTGCCGACCGCGGCGGTGACGCGCTCCTGCTGCAACGCCTGCGACGCGGCACCGTACAGGAAGTAGGCGATGAGTCCGAGCCAGAGGCCAGACATAGCTTCGCCTTCGATCACGCGCGATCCCGCGTACACGACCATCAACCCGGCAACGAGCTGGCCGCCGCGCGCGGCGATGCGCGTCGCTTCGACGCGATCACGCCGCAGCCCCCAGATGATCGAGCGCAGGACGCGTCCGCCGTCGAGCGGAAAGCCGGGCACCATGTTGAAGATGGCGACGGCGATGTTGATAAAGCCGAGATAGCCCGCGACCGCTTCCACCGGCTGCAGAGCCGGCGCTCGGTCGATGTTGTCGGTGACCAGCTGCTGCACGAGCAGACCCAGCCCGCCGATCGCGAGACTTGCGAGCGGCCCCGCCCCGGCCATGAAAAACTCCGCCTTCGCGCTGGGGGGCTCCTTGGTGAGGTTCGCCACACCGCCGAGCAGGAACAGCGTGATCGACGAGACCGACATCTTGAAGCGCAGCGCGACGATCGCGTGCGCCAGCTCGTGCAGCAGGACCGAGGCGAAGAACAGGAACGCGGCGACCGCCGAGACGATGAACGTCTTCTGCTGCGACCACTGGGGATACGAGGCCGGGAATACCTGGTCGGACAGCGACAGCAGTACCAAAAAGAAGATCAACAGCCACGAGATGTGTATGCGGATATCGATGCCGAGCACGCGCGCGACACGGAACGATCCGGGCATATGGCGAGCATAGCCGCGATGTCCGCGCGATACTTGACGCGGATGAGGACCATGGACGACGAGCGCCAGCGACGCCCCGAGGTGTGACAGACATCGCCGCCGGGCGTTTCGGCACGCTGGAGATCCATCCCGACATCGCGCGCGCGATCGACGAGCTCGGCTTCATGGCGCCCACGCCGGTGCAGCAGGAAGCCATCCCGGTGCTGCGCGCGGGGCGCGACCTGTTCGCGCAGGCGCAGACCGGCACCGGCAAGACGGCGGCGTTCGCGATCCCGATCATCGAACGCATCGATCCGGACGAGAAACGACCGCAGGCGCTCGTGGTCGTGCCCACTCGCGAGCTCGCGGTCCAGGTGACGCGCGAGTTCGGCGCGCTGGGGAAATTCCGGCACACGCACGAGGTGGCGATCTACGGCGGTGTTCCCTACGGACCGCAGGAGCGCGCGCTCAAGCGCGGCGTACCGATCGTCATCGGGACACCCGGCCGGCTGCTCGATCACATCGACCGCGGCACGCTGTCGCTCGACGGGATCCGCGTGGTCGTGCTGGACGAGGCCGACCGCCTCCTCGACATGGGCTTCGCGCCCGACGTGCGCAAGCTGCTGCGCCGCTGCCCGACGAAGCGCCAGACCGCGTTGTTCTCTGCGACGCTCTCGGGCGAGGTCCGCGACCTCGCCCATCGCTTCACGAGAGATCCGGCGCAGATCGCGATCGACGCGGATCAGATGAACCTTGAGGCGATCGAGCAGGTCTACGTCGAGGTCCTCGACCAGGACAAGCCAAAGGCGCTCGCCGAGCTCCTGCGACGCTGGGAGACGGATCAGGTCCTCGTGTTCCGCCACACCAAGCGCGGCGTCGACAAGCTCTTCGACGATCTCAAACGTCGCGGTCAGAAGGTCGCCGCGATCCATGGCGATCTCTCGCAGCGCGAGCGCGAGCGGACGCTCGACCAGTTCCGGAGCGGCGAGATCAAGGTCCTGATCGCCACCAATCTCGCGGCGCGCGGCTTACACATCGAGGACATCTCACATGTAATCAACTATGACCTGCCGGAGGACGCGGACACCTTCACGCACCGCGTGGGCCGCACCGGGCGCGCCGGCGAGGCGGGGGTCGCGGTCACGTTCGTTGGAGAGTGGGACCTCGACGAGTTCGAGCGCCTGCGCGGCAAGGCCGGCGTGCCGTTCCGGCGCGAGGTGCTCGAGCTGTACGGGAGATAGCGTGACGGACTGCGCCTTCTGCGCGGTCGTCAACGGCGTGGACCATCACGCGGTCTACCGGGGCGAGCACGTCATCGCATTCCTCGACCACGCGCCGATCTCTCCTGGGCACACGCTCATCGTGCCAGCGCGTCACTACGACACGCTCGAGGACATGCCCGAGATGGACGTCGCTCCGTTGTTCCTGCTGGCGCGCCGCCTCTCCATCGCGTTCCGCACCGCGCTGGGTGCCGACGGTTCGTTCGTCGCGGTGAATACGCGCATCAGCCAGAGCGTGCCACACGTTCACGTGCACGTCGTGCCACGGCGCAAGGGCGATGGTCTCTTCTCACCCGGGCGCGGCATGTGGGTGCGCAGGCATTACGGTGTAGGTGAAGCGGAGCAGATCGCTGAGAAGCTCCGGGGCGCGCTCGCGGACTAGCCGACGAACTCCCGCGCCGTTCGCTCCCAGAGCTCGGTGCAGAGTCGCAGGGACTCCTGGTCGACTCTCTCGTTTCGACCATGGAACATCGCGGCGAACTCTCTGAACGGGATGCGCTCGCTGAACAACCCGTAGCCGTACGACACGACGCCCTTGCGGCGGAAGAAGCGCGCGTCGGTCGCGCCCACGATGAGGAATGGCACCGTGGTGGAATCAGGGATCAGCTGCTGGGTCACGCGCGTGAGCGCGTCCCACAACGGAGTATCGGGCGGCGACGCGCTGGCTGGGTTGCTGCCTTCGTAGGCGACCTCGACGTCCTTCCAGAGATCGCCGATCGCGTCCTTCAGCATCTGGCGGACCTTCTCTCCGTCGTCGCCGGCCAGCGTGCGGATGTCGATGTCCACCTCGGCGCTATCGGGGATGACGTTCACCTTGAGGCCGCCGTGGGCGATGTTGGGCGAGAACGTTGTCCGCGTCGCCGCATAGAGCATCGGCTGCGTGCCCTCGGGTCCACGGTCGAGTGCCGCGTCGAATGTCGCGGGGTTGGTCAGCGCCATCCGCGCGACCGCAGGAAGGTCGATGCCCTCGACGAAGCGCCGCCACAGCTCATGCAGCCGGAGCGGCGCCTTGTAACGAGCGACGCGCGTGATGATCTCCGATGCCTTTACGACCGCGTTGTCCGACTGGTACGGCATCGAGCCGTGGCCGGGTGTTCCCTTCACGCGCAGGCGCGTCCATTGCGAGCCCTTCTCCGCGGTCATGATCGGCAGCTTCGCGCCCTTGCCCAACGGGAAACGGGCGCCACCGAACTCCGTGACCAGGAAGTCGCTCTTCACGTCGTCCCAGACGTTCTCGGTCAGCCACTGCGCGCCGTACGTGCCGAGCGCCTCCTCGTCCGCGACGGCCGAGTAGATGAACGTACCCTTAGGGCGGAAACCGCTCGTGACGAGACGGCGCACCGC
>JANNUM010000149.1:0-1642 GCA_031395235.1 Chloroflexota bacterium | reverse complement strand
GGCATGCGCGTCACGCGCGCGCACAGCTCGGGCTCGCGTGCGATCTCGAGGATCCCGCGCGTCTCGCGCAGAGCGCGGTACTCCGCGAGGCAGCGGCCGGCCTGCCGCATGTACCAGACTGGCGTGCGCTCGACACGCTCGCGTCGTAGCGCGCGGACGAGCAGCGGCGCGCTCACGACACGGCCCCGCGCACCGTCGCGCCGTCGATCGCGTCCAGCGCGCGCTCGAGCGGCATCGCCGCGCCGACGAAGATCGGGGTCTCACGCTCGGTGTACGCCGAGGACTCGGTCTCGCGCAGATCCGCGACGAGCGTGAGGAAGCGCCGCACGTCCGGGACCTCGAAGGAGACGACGAACTCCTGGTCGTCGATGCCGAAGCTGTAGCCGGTGTGGATGCGAATGTCGGGGTACTTGTGGCCGGCCGCAAAATGCGCGCCCATGATCCGCGTGCGCTCCTCGTGCGGGAGCGCGTACCACGCGCGTTTCTTGGTCATGGGGTACACGACGACGTACGGCATGTCCCCCACCGGGCCGGCCGTCCCACGCGCGTGCTCGCTGCCCGCGTGCTCGTGGTCGGCGAGGTATTGCGAGCGCCGCCGCGCGGCGAGGTACGAATACGGCCGCGTGCTGTACGACCAAAGGGCGGTCGACGCGAGCCGCTGCTCGAGATCGCGGAGCACGTCCAGGTCGTCGCCGACGCACCAGAGCAGCAGATCGGCGTCGGCGCGCGTGCCGACGAGCGAGTACGCATGCACGCGGACCGCGGCGCTCGCAGCCGCGGCGGCGAACTCCTGCTTCTGCGTAGCGCGCTGGCGCTCCTCGAGGCGGCGCCACTGGGGCGAGACGGCGAGCGTGAGGTAGCGGTAGAGCTCGTTCACGAGCGACGCGTGTCTGTGTGTAGCACCTATGCGATCTCCTTTAATGACGCCGACGCCGACGCGACGACCTCATCGATGGTGTCTTCGTGGTGCGCGAGCGAGAGGAACAGGCACTCGAACTGCGAGGGCGGCAGCAACACCCCGCGTCGAAGCATCGCGCCGTGGAACGCGGCAAACCGCTCGCGATCGCTCGTTTTCGCGTCTTCCTCGTTCCACACATCGCGGTCGGTGAAGAAGAGCGTGAGCAGCGACGCGACGCGCTGAACGCGCGCGGCGAGGCCGGCCTGCCGAGCGGCCGCCGCGAGCCCGCGCTCGAGACGTGCGCCGAGCGATTCGAGCCGGGCGAACGCCGCGTCGTCGAGCAGGTTGAGGGTCGCGATGCCCGCGGCCATCGCGAGCGGATTGCCCGACAGCGTGCCGGCCTGGTACATCGGGCCGAGCGGAGCGACGTGCCGCATCAGCGCGCGCGAGCCGCCGTACGCGCCGACCGGGAGTCCGCCGCCGATGACCTTGCCGAGGCAGGTGAGGTCCGGCCGTACGCCGGTGCGTCCCTGCGCGCCACCGGGTCCGACGCGGAAGCCGGTGATGACCTCATCGAAGATGAGCAGCGCGCCGCTGCGATCCGCGATCCGTCGGAGACCCTCGAGGAAACCGTCGCGCGGCGGAACGCAGCCCATGTTCCCCGCGTACGGTTCGACGATGATCGCCGCGAGCGCCGTGGCGTCCGCGACGCGCTCTACGCCGGCGAGGTCGTTGTACGCCACG
>JANNUM010000134.1:0-1959 GCA_031395235.1 Chloroflexota bacterium | reverse complement strand
TCGCGTCGACCGCCGTTCGGCCCAAGCGCATTTCCTTGCCCATTGCCGTCTCCTTACTTCTTGCGAGCTCCTTACATAGCCTAGCGTAAGGAATGGCGAAAGCCAGGCGATCAGCGAGCTGATGGTCCCCTAGAGGAGCGTTGCGCTGCGCTCGGGTCCGATGCCGACCATACCGACGGGCGCGCCGACCGTCGCTTCGATGCGCGAGAGATACGCACGCGCAGCGTCCGGGAGGTGCGCGCGGTCGGCGACACCGGTGAGCGGATCGCACCAGCCAGCGAGCTTCTCGTAGCGAGGCACCGCGCGCTCGAGGACCGCCGTCGGCGGCATGTCCGTGGTCACCCGACCGTCGATCTCGTATCCGACGCAGAACGGGATCTCGCGGTAGGCGCCGAGCACGTCGAGCTTCGTGACCGCGAGCTCGGTGAAGGCGTTGAGCCGATGCGCGTGGCGCGCCGCGACCGCGTCGAACCAACCGACCCGCCGCGGACGGCCGGTCGTCGCCCCGTATTCGTTCGCGCGCTCGCGCAGCGCGTCGCCCTCGTCGCCGGCCATCTCGGTCGGGAATGGGCCTTCGCCGACCGCGGTCGAGTACGCCTTCACCACTCCGATGACCTTCGTGATGTACCGCGGCGGGATCCCCGCGCCCACCGCGGCGCCGCCCGCGAGCGGGTTGGAGGAGGTGACGTACGGATAGATGCCCCAGTCGAGATCGCGCATCGCGCCGAGCTGCCCTTCCAGCAGGATGCGCGCGTCGGTCTGGACCGCGCGCTCGACGAGTGGAAGCGTGTCGACGATGCGATCGCCGAGCGTCGCCGCCGCCGCGAGTACCTCGTCCGCGACGATCTTCGCGTCGAGCGGCGCGTCGCCATAGCGCTCGAGGACTTTCTTCTGGCGCTCGAGCTCGTGCGCGACGCGCTCACGGAAGCGACGCTCGTCGCGCACTTCGTAGACCTGGATCCCGTGACGCGAAACCTTGTCGGCGTACGCCGGGCCAACGCCTTGACCGGTGGTGCCGAGCTTCTGCCGGCCACGCTCGCGCTCGTCGAGGCGGTCGATCGCGACGTGCCACGGCATCAGTAGGTGCGCGCGCTCCGCGACACGGAGGTTGTCGGTGCGGATACCGCTGCGTTCGAGATTCGCGAGCTCTTCGCAGAGCACCTGGAGATTCACGACCGTGCCCGGTCCGACGATGCAAAGCGCGTTCGGATTGAAGATGCCCGACGGCACGAGATGCAGCTTGAACGTGCCGTGCTGGTTGACGACGGTGTGACCGGCGTTGTTGCCGCCCTGGAAGCGGATGACCACGTCCGCCTCCTGCGCGAGGAGGTCCGTGATCTTGCCCTTACCCTCGTCGCCCCACTGGGCCCCGACGACGGCGGTCACTGGCACGTATTCAGACGATACGCGTTCTCTATCGTCGGCGATGCGTCTCGGGAAGCCGTACGAGGACCACGAGCCCCGACGCGAGTGTCAGCGCCGCCACAACTTCGATCGCCCACGCGACACCGAGCCGGTCGGCCAGTGTGCCCGCGAGCAGCGCGCCGAAGACATAACCCGTATCGCGCCAGAAGCGGTAGACGCCGGTCGCGGACGCGCGCTGGCTCGGATGCACGACATCGGAGACCACGGCGAGCAACGTCGGATAGACCAGCGCTGTCCCCAGGCCGAGCACGGCCATCGCGGCGAGCCACGGCAGCAGCCCCTGGAACGAGACGAGCGCGGCAAGCGCACAGGCTTGGAGCGCCATGCCGGCGACGATGAGCGACTTCCGTCCGACCGCATCGGAGATCGCGCCGGTCGCGAGCTGCGTGGCGCCCCACACGCTGGGGTAGGCTGCGGCCAGCAGGCCGACCTCACGTCGAGGCGGTCGTGTGGATCGGAGACGCCGAGGTCGCTGCGTAGGCGGATCAGCGTCTCAGTTCGAACGCGAGGTCGTTACCGCAGGGCGTAGTAGCT
>JANNUM010000131.1:0-2633 GCA_031395235.1 Chloroflexota bacterium | reverse complement strand
GGCGTGCGACATCGTCGATGAGTCCGCTGAGCTTCGCCTTCGCCTACGCCTCGGCCAACGGCACCGTCTTCACGATCTGACCAGTCTACAGACCAATTGCGGCGGCGACCACGAATCCGCGCCTTCGTACGCGATACTATGTTACCAACATAGTTGAACGTATGAAACTCGTCTCGTCAGGTCCGGCGCTCGACCTCGTGCTCGCCCTGACCCAGCGTCGTGTGGCGCCCGCTTGGCCGAGCTCGCGGCCGCGGCTGACCTCTCTCTGAGCACCGCACAGACGGCCATGCGTTTGCTGCTCGCCGACGGGGTCGTCGCGCGTGACAGGGAGCATCGGCCGCGGTACCGGCTGCGCGCCGAGCATCGGGCGAGCGACGCGATCGTGCGCCTCGCCGCGCGTTATGCAGCACCTCCGCATCCGCTCGACATCGTGCTGCGCGCGAATCCGTCCATCGAGTTCGCGGCTCGCGACCCGGACGGCTACGTCGTGGTCGAGCATCCACTGGCGGATCCCCGCGACCTGGCTGCGCTCGAGCATGTTGCCGGTCTCATCGGCGCCGGTAGCCACGAACCTCGCATGACGCGGTATGCCCATCACGATCTCGTCGACCGGCTCCGAGATGATTTCGAGCCTCGCCGCCGCGCCGAAGCCGCAACTCCGCTGAAGGGATCGCTGGCGCGCTCATTCTCAGGGCCCGTGGCGCGCGGGGGTCGATCGAAGGGGAGCCGTCGGTCCCGGCCTGTACGTGTCCCGGCGCGGGCGCTCGCCAGGGTCGCGCGTGCCTATCACCTGCAGAGGATCCGGCTCTTTGGTTCGGCGGCCCGCGGTTCACTTGGTCCGTCGTCGGACCTCGATGTGCTCGTCGAGCCTCGCTCCGATGCGGCCCTCTCGCTCCTCGACCTCGCGCGGCTGGAGGCCGAGCTCGAGGACGTTCTGGGTCGCCACGTCGACCTCGCGACGCCCGGCAGTCTCGGCCCCGATGTTCGCGAACGCATCGAACAGGAGGCGGTCACGCTCTTTGGACGACCGTGAGCGAGAGGCGCTGTCCTTGATGCGCGAGCACGGGCGGCAAGCGGTCGCGTGGGCACGCGAAGCCGGGTCGCGCTGGACCGAGGATCCAAAGACCGTGGCGGCGGTCGCCCACGCCGTCGGGCAGGTGGGCGAGGCGGCTCGTCGCGTCTCGACGGCGACGAAGGCCGCGCATGCCGATATCGCATGGGCAGCCATCGCCGGGATGCGCAACCGGATCTACCACGAGTACGGAAGCCTCGACGTGGCGGTCCTGCGCCAGACTGTCGCCCGAGATCTTCCGGCACTGCTGAAGCGCCTCGGCGCGATGTTGCGCTGAAGATGGCGTACCGCCTCGAATCCGGTTGCATGCTCAGCACATGCGATAATGTTGCGAGCATGGCAAAGATGATCCAGATCAGGAACGTCCCTGAGCCCGTCCATAGGACATTGAAGACGCGCGCGGCTGAGGCTGGCATGAGCCTGTCCGACTACCTGCTGGCCGAGGTTGAGCAGGTCGCCAAGCGTCCAACGATCGATCAGCTGACTGAACGCATCCAGCGGCGCTCACCGGTGGCAGTGAAAGGCTCCTCCTCGAGCGTGATCCGCCGGCATCGCGACGCGCGGTGATCGTTCTCGCCGCGTCGGCCGTGGTCGACTACGTACTGTGGATCGGAGCCGCGGAGCGGATCGCGGAGCGGATCTCGCGGACCGGGGAGGCGATGCACGCCCCGTATCTGTTGGACGCAGCGCTTGCGCGCGCCCCTGGGCACAGCGCCGAATCGAGGTCTTCGCGGGCTAAGGTCTCGCGCTGACACCGCGCGCTAGGCATGTCCGAATGCGACGACCGCGTCAGCGAGCTCCCTGGGACGATCCAGCGCGACGTTGTGTCCGGCGTCGAGCTCGATGAGCCGACCGTCGGTCAGCGTCGTGATCATCCGCTGCGCGACCTCAGCCGAGAGCACGTTCGACCGCGTTCCGCGCACGAGCAACACCGGGCAGCGGATCGCGCGCAGCGCGTCCCACAGATCATCGCGTCGTGCACCGGACATGATCGACGCGAGCGCGTCGTGGCTCGAGCGCCACACCGAGCCGCCGTCCTCCTCACGGAACAGCCAGCGCATCCGGTTCGCGTAGACGTCGTCCGCGTAGCCAGGCGACGTGCGCCGCAGATACGCGAGCGCCTCATCGGCGTTCTCAAAGCGCTCGGGGCGCTCGAGCGAGAGGCGGCGCGCACGCTCGGAGCCTTCGGGCAACGGCTCCGGTCCGGCGTCGACGATGACCAGCCGCTCCACGCAGTACGGATGCGTCGCGGCAAGCCGGATCGCGTGCGTGCCGCCCATCGAATGTCCCACGATGACCGCGCGTCCGATCGCCAGCGCGTCGAGGACCGCGACGGCGTCCGCGACGAACTCCTGCGGCGCGTAATCGCCGGCTGGGCGCCCACTCTCGCCGTGGCCTCGTGCATCCGGCGCGACCAGGCGCAGCCGGCCGGCGACGGCGTCGGCGAAGAAGTCCCAGTAGCGGCCATAGTTGCCGATGCCATGGAGGAGCAGGGTCGCGGGCGGATCGCCCGGCCACTCCCACGCACGCAGCGATACCCCGGCGCGGCCGAACGCATGCG
>JANNUM010000124.1:0-4586 GCA_031395235.1 Chloroflexota bacterium | reverse complement strand
AGTTGCTTATGACTCTGTTCAGCAAAGGCTCCGCCCCTCAGCGGCGGGAAAGGACGGCGGTCATGGACGCATTCTTCGTAGGACTGGTGTTCGGTATCTCGTTCGGGATGCTCGTCGTCGGCTTCCTTGCCGTTGGGTCATACCAGCGCGGGTTCAGCCAGGCCCTCGAGCGTCGCAAAGAGTGGCGTGGCGAGCTCGTCGCGCGGCAGGTGGTCGCGCGCCGCGCGCTCCAGCAGCTGCGTAAGGCCAGCTAGCTCTCTCGCGCATCCGAACTGGTCGAAAGGGGCCGCTGATGAGCGGCCCTTTCGTTTGCCCGCTATTTCCCGAACCAGGACCGCCGCAGCTCTTCGATCGCCTGCTGGAGCCTGTCGACCAGGCCCGGAATGCCCGTCGGGGCGATCTCGACCTCGCCCGTGCGGGACAGTCGCAGCTCGTCGCCCGCCTGCGCCGCCGCGCGCACCGCCGCCCGGTCCGCAGTGACGGTGAAGACCACGCGGTCCTGATCGCCGACGACGCTCGCAACCCGTAAGCGTCCATCGGGCAGCGCCTTGATGACCGCTTTGAGCTCGGCGTCGGTCCGGATGTCGGCCTGCGGCTGCGGCGCGATCCGTGCGACCGTCTTGCCGACCTCGTCGAAGAACGCCTGCGGACCGCGCACGACGCTGCCGACGAGCGCGGCGAAAAGGCCCACGGCGAGCAGCACCGCGAAGATGCCGATCACGAACTGCAGCGCCCACAACGGGAGGAACGTGCCTGCGCGCTTCACTTCCGGCTCAGGCTAGCAAGGGGGTGCATATCTGCGAAGATGCGGCGATGGACCCCTTGAAGGTCGTCTGTGTCGGTGGCGGACTGGGCGCGCCCACGGTGATGGCGGGCCTGCGCGCCTACACCTCGGACATCACCGGCCTCATCGCCGTTACCGACTCCGGACGGTCGACGGGCAAGGTCCGCATCGCGCTCGACGTGCCCGCCCCCGGCGATATCCGCAACGCGCTCACCGTCCTCGCGGAGGGCGATCCGGTCCTCGCCCGGCTGTTCAACCACCGCTTCGAAACGGACAAGAGCGAGGACCTGAACGGCATGGCCTTCGGCAACCTCTTCCTCGCGGCCCTGACGCAGCAGGAGGGATCGTTCCTTGCTGCCGTCGAGGAGGCCTCACGCATGCTCAAGCTGCGCGGCCGCGTCCTCCCCGTCACGCTGTACAACACGCACCTCTGCGCCGAGCTCACCGATGGCAGCATCGTCGAGACCGAGGTCAGCGTGCGCGCGACCGGAAAGGCGCCCATCAAGCGCGTCTTCCTCAAGGACACGCAGGTCGGCGCGACGCCGGGAAGCGTCGAGGCGATCGCGTCGGCCGACCTCATCACGCTCGGGCCGGGAAGCCTCTACACGACCGTGTGCGCGTGTCTCCTCGTACCAGAGATCGCGCGCGCGATCGCGAACGCGGAGGGTCTCGTCGTCTATGTCGCGAACACGACCCGCCAGCCAGGGCAGACCGACACGCTGTCGCTGTCCGACCACGTACGTGCGGCGCAGGACTATCTCGGTGGCTCCGGTCTCGACGCCGCGCTCGTGAACGACGATCCACCGCCGGCGCATCTTCGTCTGCACTACGCGGAGAAGGGCCTAGAGCTGCTCGACCCGACCGCCGACGAGCTGGGTCGCATCCGCGCGCTGGGAGTGCGTCCGGTGACCGCGCCGATCATCGACAAGTGGAGCGGGCCGCGCGACCTATGGCTGAAGCAGGACACGATCCGTCACGATGCCGAGCGCGTGGCGCGAGCTCTCGTCGATCTCGTCGAGCAGCGCCAGCGGCCCGCGCTCCGCGCGCTCTGATGGCCGTCGCGGCGCGCGCACGCCATTTCGTCTCGATCGCGGATCTCGACGCCACCGAGCTGCGCCGGCTTCTCGATCGCGCCGCCGAGCTCAAGGCGCGACGCGCCGCGCGCGACCCCCATCTGCGCGCACGCACGCTCGCGCAGATCTTCGAGAAGCCGAGCCTCCGCACGCGGCTGTCGTTCGACGTCGCGATGGCCGAGCTCGGCGGGCACTGCGTGTACCTGTCACCGCAGGAGGTCGGCCTCGGTCGTCGCGAGAGCGTGGCCGACGTGGCTCGCGTCGTGGGTCGGCTCGTCGACGCGGTCGTGCTGCGCACGTACGCGCACGAGACCATCGAGGAGTTCGCGCGGTACTCAGCCGTTCCGGTGGTGAATGGGCTGTCGGACCTCTCGCACCCGTGTCAGGGCCTGGCGGACGTGTTCACGATCCGCGAGCGCAAGGGGGACCTGCACGGGGTGACGGTCGCGTACGTCGGCGACGGCAACAACGTGCTGCACTCGCTCATGCTCGGCGCCGCGAAGAGCGGCGCGACGCTGCGCATCGCGACGCCCGTCGGCTACGAGCCGGCCCCGCGCTATCGCGAGCTCGCCGAGCGCGCGGCGCGCGAGAGCGGCGGCACCGTGACGCTCGGCGCCGACCCGATCGCCGCGGTCCAGGGCGCCGATGTCGTCTACACCGATGTGTGGACCAGCATGGGCCAGGAGCAGGAGTACGAGCGGCGCCGGCGTGCGTTCGCCGGTTACCAGGTGAACGCCGAGCTGCTGCGGCACGCGAAGCCGGACGCGATCGTGATGCACGACCTCCCGGCACATCGCGGCGAGGAGATCACCGACGACGTGCTGGATGGTCCGCAGAGCGCGGTCTTCGATCAGGCCGAGAACCGGCTGCACACGCAGAAGGCGATCCTCTGCTGGCTGCTCGAGGAAAAGCGATGAGGGAGCGCGTCATCCTCGCGGACTGCTGCGAGGACTGGATCATCGAGTGGGGCGGCTTCTACAAGCCCGATCGCGCCTTCCGCTGTCCCGAGTGCGCGACCGAATGGTCGAAGACGGGGACCGACACGTACCGGCGCGGTGACGGGCGGAACTTCACGCGCCGCACACGTGTCGGACCGCAGGCGTCGTTCCCGTACCTCGGTGCCGCGGACGGGCATCAACCCAACGTGGAGCGATGCTGCGCGAAGATCCTCCTGTCGCACGGCGAGCGCATGCCCGACGGATCATTTGTGTGTCCCGTGTGCGGAACCGAGTGGCAACGACGCACCGAGCGACTTCATGGTCTGCGCGTCGCGGTCTTCGCGAAGGCCGGCCTCGCGGAGCCGCTCACGATCCAGGCCGGTCGCACGCGGCCGTTCCTCGTCACCCTTTCGGAGTACACGCCGCCGCGCGACTAGTACCGCCTGCTACATCGCTGAGACTGGCCGCTCCCCCGAATGGCAGATATGCGGGTGATGGCGCATCCATAGGCTCACTCGCGGTGGTGAGGATGGGTAGATCCGCTGGTGCGGTGTGGATGGGGGGCCTCCTCCTGTTCTTGGCGTTCGGCGTTGGTGGCGGATTCGGCGGCCGCGCGCTCGGCGCGGCGACGACGGTCTCGATCATCTCGGGCGACATCCAGGTCCGGCACGGCGCGACCGGATCGTTCGTGAGCGCGACCGACGGCGAGGTCCTCACTTCCGGTGACACCGTTCGCACCGCCGATGGCGCGCGTGCGGTGCTCACGTACTTCGAGGGCTCGACGGTGAGCATCGAGCCGAACAGCGAGCTCACGATCGAGACCGCGTCGTCGCTCTCTGACGGAAGCACCGTCGTCGTGATGCAACAGAACTTCGGTCGCACCTGGCACGTCGTGACCAAGCTCATCACGGGCAACTCGAAGTACGAAGTGAAGACGCCTGCCAGCACCGCGTCGGTGCGCGGCACCGCGTTCGAGGTTGACAGCGACGGTGAACGGACCGTTGTGACGACGACCGAAGGCACCGTGGTAGACCGTGTCGCGGATCCGGACCGTCCGGGCCAGACCGTCGAGGTGCCGGTGCCCGCAGGCAAGACGCACGAGCAGAAGAAGAACGCGCGTCCTGCGCCCGCTGCCTTGGCGCCCCAGCCGGAGCGCACGCTCACGATGACGCTCGACGATCAGAGCTCGCTCGTCATCGACGCCGAGGGGCGCAAGAACGGCATCGACAAGAACGGCAAGAAGCACCTCGAGACCCCCGGCGCTCAGCTTGTGAAGACGAAGGACGGGAAGCTCCAGGTCGTGCTCCCGAACGTCTCGGACGGTCGCATCGAGGCGCTGGTCCGCAAGGCCGGCGGCGGTGAGGTCGGCGTGCAGACGACGGTCGCGGACAAGGGCAGGGAACCGGTCAAGGTCGAAGGCAAGGTCAAGGCCGACACGAGCGGTCAGGCACGCGCGAGCGTCGACGTGAGCCGGACCGCAGACGGCAAGACGAACGTGAAACAGTCGAGCGGGAAGAGGCCCTGAGCTAACGAATTGCGGGGCGGCTACGGGGTCTCGAACCCCGTCTGAGTGGTCCACAACCACTAGTGCTGCCATTACACCATAGCCGCCGTGAGAGACAGGAGCGGCCCTGTCTGGACTAAATGTTAGACGGCCGGTGCGTCAAAGTCCCGCCCGCTTCCGCGCGTCGGCGTAGAGCGGACGCACCATCGCCGCCGCCGGATGGAACTCGCCGACGTCGAGGAACACTGCCCACGTGTCGACCGCCCCGCGCCAGTCCTCGCTGCGGT
>JANNUM010000096.1:0-2517 GCA_031395235.1 Chloroflexota bacterium | reverse complement strand
GTCGGCATGAGCCAGTTCGTGAGGACCTGCCCACCGCCCATGAGGAAGCGTCCGTTATCGGTGAACGCAAGCTGGTTCACGCCGGCGTTGAATTTCGGCAGCGCCTTGAGCACGCCGTCGCGCGTGTGCAGCGCGAGGAAGCCATCGTCGGAGCCGGTCGCGATCAGCGCCGCGTCCTGCGACAGCGCGATCTTGCGCGCGAGCGCCTGGACATTGATGGAGCGCTCGGGCTCGCGCCAGAGCTCCGCGTCCGGTACCGCACCACCGCGCGCGAACGTGTAGGCGGCGTCCTCCCTCACGATGGCGGTGATCTTCTGCGCCGCGAGCGTCGCCGCCGCTTTGTCCGCCGCTGCGCGGTCGGGGTACGGGCCGACGCGCACCGTGAACGGGCTCTCCGTCGCCGCGGTCGCGTTCGCGCCCATCTTCTTCGCGGCGTCGGCGGCGTCGCCCGCCGTCGTGTACGGACCCACCGTCAGGGTGAAGCGCTGCTTCGACGACGATGTGGAGGTGATCGACGTGCCGCGGTCGAGCGACGCCTTGAGCGTTGGGTCCGCGGGGAGCACCGACGCGAGCTCGCGCAGGCTGGCCCAACCGCGCTCGACGCCCGACAGGACGCGCGACAGCGCCGCGGGGTCGCGGGCATCGGCATACGCGAGAGCGTCGCGCGAAAGATCGGTCAGGCCGTCGGCGAGCGCGACCAGCCGGTCGCGTACTGGACCGACGGTATCGACCGTCACGGCGACGACCTTCGCCGTATTTGCCTTGACGAGGGCGGCCTGTGTGCGCGCGACGGTCGCGAAGCGGTCGGCGCCGACCGTACGCACCTTGTCGCCGTTCAGACCGCCGACGAGGGCGTAGTCGTAGACGGAGAAGACCAGAAGGATGTCCGCTGCGGCGTTGGCGATGGGTCGCGCGTCGGGGACGTCGCCGATCGGGCGGGTCCTATCCGGGACGGGGGTGGAGCAGGCCGCGGCCAGGAGGACGAGGACCGCTGTTATCGCTCCCCATCCCGCTCGGCGCACTCGGCTTACTCCTCTTCTTCTTCCTCCGCGTCCTCGTCGCCGGTATCGACGACCAGGGGCTCTTCGACGCTGTCCGCATCTTCGATGGCCTCGCCGCTCGCGCGGCCCGCGCGGCCCTCGGTCTCTTCCTCGGTCTCGTCCGTGTCCTCGTCGCCGTCCTCATCCGCATCCCGTCCGAAGCGGAAGAAGTTGCCCTTGATGTAGGCCCGTTCCTTCGTCTCGGCCGGGCGGTGGTGGCCCGGGAAGGAGATCCGGCTCGAGTTCTCGACGCTCTGCAGGACCTCACGAATGGCAACGCGGGCGTTGAGCTGGTCGTTACTGACGATCGCCGCCACGTACTGGTTGCCAGTTCGGATCAGATCGAGAAGCCGCCTACCGACCTTCGGCTCCAGGAAGCCCAGGAGCTCCCCGTCGCGGGCGTGGACGGCCATCAGGCCCTCCTGCTCTTTGAGCTGGCATTCAGCGCCGGGGCTGTAACGGGCGAGGATGTGCGGCGGCGCCGGGTTGATCAGGCGCAGGATGCCCGTCTTCCCCATGTCCTCGATGAAGAGGCGCGGCTGGGTCCGCGACGTGGTGACGTTGGGCTTGGTCTTGTGCTCCAGCAGCTGCACGATGCGCTGCGAGCCTCGGATGGCGATCGAGTTGTAGGGCTCGGCCTTGAGCACCTCGGCGAAGGACGCCTTGGCCTCCTCGAGCTTGCCCAGCTCCAGGAGCGCGCGGCCCATCCGGTTGCGCGCCTCGATGTCGTCGGGCGCGGCCTCGATGATCTTCGTGTTCAGGTCGGACGCGCGCGTCCAGTCGGCCTCGAGGGCGGCCGCGACGGCCTGATCCGCGAGGGCTCGAACGCGAAGTCCGGTGTCGGAGGCAGGCGTCATGGGAGTCCTCATTCTAGCCCGGGCGGTACCCTTGCGCGCGTGCCGTACCTGTCGGACATCCAACATCGTCGGGTGATCGAGCCGAACGGCAACGAGGTCGCGAAGCTCTCCGACCTCGCGGTGGTCCCTCAGGGGCAGTTCCCGGCGGTGCAGTGGGCGATCCTCGCGACGCCGGGCGGCGAGCGCGTCGTCCGCTGGAACGAGCTGGCGCAGGAGATCGGGCACCTCAGGCTGCGCGGTCGCCTCGACACGATCACCGACGCGACGCTGCCGCCGGAGGCGCTGCGCCTCTCGCGCGATCTCATGGACAAGCAGGTCGTCGACACGCATGGCGCGAAGGTCGTTCGCGTCAACGACCTGCAGCTCTCCGAAGTCGACGGGCAGCTGCGCCTCGTCGGCGCGGACGTTGGCCTGCGTGGGCTGCTGCGGCGCGTCGGCGCGGAGGCCCTTGCGGAGCGCGTCGTTGGCCTCGCGGGCCAGAAACTGCCGCGCGGGATCATCCCCTGGCATCTCGTCGAGCGGCTCTCGGCCTCAGACGCGAACGTGCGCGTGACAGTGCCGCGCACCAAGCTCGCGCTCCTGCACCCCGCGGACATCGCCGACATCGTCGAGGAGATGAC
>JANNUM010000042.1:0-6590 GCA_031395235.1 Chloroflexota bacterium | reverse complement strand
TGCGAGATCCGCTACGACAAGATGGAGGAGGAGCGCATCCGCCACGGGACCCGCTTCCTCCGCTTCCGGCCCGATAAGGACCCGAAGGACTGCACCTGGGATCAGGTGCGCCCGCAGCCAAAGAGCGGCGACCCGATCCTCGCGGAGCTGCTCCGCTCCTAACGTTGGCCTTCGCGTCCGTCGCGCAGGCCGTCGCGCCACGTTTGGAGTGCGCGGCGCGCCCGCTCCCGATCGACGTTCCAACCGCGCCAATCGACCTCCCCGTCGACGTTGCGCCACCGGAGCGTCGAGCGGAGCAGCTCCACCACTGCCACGCTCATCTTCCGCGACCTCGCGGCGACGCTGCCCAAGCTCACCGACCGCAACACGCTGAAGGAATATCTCGAGGAGGGTCTACGCGTATGGGCGCGCGCACCTCGAGCAACAGCTGCGCGTGCGCACGCGTTTCGCGCCACTCGCCGACGTCCGCGCGCTCCTGGTGAGCCCGGACCGCGAGGACCGACCGAAGAGCCTCGTCGTGAGCTCGTCGACAAGCGTCGCCGAGCGCATCTACCTCTACGTGCATGTCGCCGCGCACATCGCGCTCGGCCACCACCTCCCGCTGGTCACGATCGTCGAAGGCGTTCCCGGTGTGACGCGCTTCGCCGACGCGTCGCGGCACCGTGAGGCCGAAGAGCTCGCGCGCGCGATCTGGTGGGGACAGACCGACAAGGGCGGGCTGCTCGGCGCGCCGGCGCTCGTGCAGCGGTCCGCGATCCTGCGCCGGCTGCTCGCGGTCGGCGTCACGCGCACCGCGCTCCGCTCGGTGCTGATCGGCATGCGCCACGCGTACTACGACCTGCACATCGAGCGCGCCCTCGCGCGCAGTCGCATGGCGGCGTGGCTTCGTGACGCGCTCTGCCTGACAGCGGTCGTGTGCGTCGCGCCCCAGCTCTCCGACTAGGCGTGCTCGGGCGGCTCCTTCGCCTTCGCGGCGCGCTGGTTCCAGCCGCTGCCCCGACCCCGCTCGCGCCATGCCCGCTGCTCCTCTTCGGTCCACTTCCGGCTCGGACGCACGAGCACGCGGTCATCGGCGACCGGCTCCTTCAGCTTCAGCGCCTTGAACAATGGCTCGAGGCTCGCGCGGTGCTGCCAGATGTCCGCCGTGAGGTCGCCGACCTTCGCGACGCGTTCGCGCATCGTCTCGAGGGTGAACGCCTCGGGATGCACATCAGGGACCTCGTCCCAGCGAAGCGGCGCCGACGCGCGCGCGTCGGACATCGGCCGGATCGAATACGCCGACGCGATGGTGCGGTCGAAGGCGTTCTGACCGTAGTCGACAAAGACGCCGGTGCGGTCCTTCACCACCCAGGTCGTCGTCGCGATCTTCGGCACGCGTCCCGCCACCTCGACCGAGACGGCCTTCGCGAAGCGGCGCACCTCGGGGAAGGGCAGCAGGGTCTCTATCGGCGTGAGGATGTGCATGCCGGATACGCCGGACGTCTTCGGAAAGCTGGGTAGCCCGAGCTCGTCGAGAACGTCCTTCACGACCATCGCGATCTCACGTACGTGCTCCCACGGGTTCCCCTCGCTCGGATCAAGGTCGATGAGCATGTAGTCGGGCCGCGCGACGTCGGCGACGCGCGAGTGCCAGGTGTGCATCTCGATGCAGCCCAGGTTCGCGATCCACACCAGGCCGGCCGCATCGGTGACGACCGGAAAGTCGGCCTCGTTACCGCTGGGGTAGCTGATGTGGACCGTCTCGAGCCAGTCCGGATGCGGCACCGGCACGCGCTTCTGGTAGAAGAAGTCGCCCTCGACGCCGTGGGGGTGCCGCTTCATCTGCATCGGCCGGCGTTCGACGTGGTTCAGCACGAAAGGCGCGAGGTCCGCGTAGTACTGGATCAGATCGCCCTTCGTCAGGCCGCGTGCGGGAAAGAACACCTTCTCGAGGTTGGTGACGGTGACGTCGCGCTCGCCGACACGCACGCGGTCATTGTGTCAGCGGACGGTGATCGTCCAGTAGACGCCGGGATCCTCGAGCCAGGTGGCACCGTCGATCACGCCACGCACGCGCAGCACGTACGCGCCCGAGGTCGACGGCGCGCGCACCTGGAACTGGAACCAGCCGACCTGACCGGGTCCGACGTACGCGGTCGTCGTTGTGGCGATGCGCGACGCCGACGGCCATCCGTAGTTGAGATCCCAACGCTGGGCGTCGAGCGGATCCGCGGTGCCGAGGTTCGCCTGCTGTCCGGGGTTGCCGCGGTACCAGCCACGGTAACCGGTGTTGCGCAGTGCGACGACGAGCGTCGCGGTCTGCCCGGGTGAGAGCGTCACATCGGGGCTCTGCCCGGCCCAACCCGCGTGGTAGCCGAGGTCGAATGACGGGACGGCGGTCGCAGCATCGACGATGCCGCCGACATCCATGACCCAGTAGGTGCGGTAACTCGAGCCTTCGCTGTACGCGCGACCCACTCCGATCGCGCGGTAGTTGGGATTCGTGAGGACCGCGTAGTGCACCGGGCTGTTGATCCAGCCGTTCAGAACTTCGCTCGCGCTCGCGTACCCGCCCGCGATGTTCTCGCCGGTGAACGTCTGCGGCCCCGGGTAGCCCGCGTCGCTCATGCGTTGGACCGGCGCGCGCCCGTCACGCGAGGTGTGCGAAAAGTAGTTGTAGACCGCCATGTCGGTGGCCATCCACTTCGACGCGAACGTGAGCGTGTCGGAAACAGCCAGACGCGCAAGCCCTCGTGTGGCGCGGAAGGAGTTCACGGCCGTAACGAGATCCGATTCCTGCGCATCCAAACTCGCGGCCGCACTCGGCAGAGAGCCGGGCCAGGCCATGAGCAGGCAGGCGATGAGGGCTGCGGAGACGAGGATTCGCGGTGGAGCGAGCGTGGACAACAACCCTTCCCCTCCTCGCGTCCGGCCTCAACTCCGGTACTCGCAGGTTAACGGACGGTGTGCGGAGAAGACACGGTCCTGCCCCTATTTAGTACACGAGACGTACAACGGCCGTAGGGGTCAGCGCTCGGTTGTGGAGGTGAGCTTCGGATCCTTCACGATCTCATCGCTGAAACGGTCGACGACCATCGCGATCGCGTTCACACCCCCCGAGGCGTAGCTCGAAGGTTGTTCGTCCGCTGGCCGAATACGGATCAGGCGAACTAGCGCAGCGCGAGCTGGTCGAATGCCGCTCCGATGTCGTGGAGCACCTCGGCGGTGATGTCATCGGACAGGCCGTAGCGGATGATGTTCCCCTGCCGGCGCCCCCGCACCGCGGAGGCTTCACGGAGTATCCGCAAGTGATGGCTGGTCGCGGAACGGCTCCGCTCGATGACTACGGCAAGATCACCAGCGGCAAGCTCGGTGGCCTGCAGCGCGCGGACGATCTTGAGGCGGGTCGGATCGCATAGGCACATGAGGACGCGTTGGGCGTCGCGAGCGGACCGCGGCGGCAGCATGCGCGCTCGAGCCTCTGCGACCGCGCCGTGATCGATGATCTGATGAGTACCTATGTGTTCCTCCCAGCGTGGCCACCTAGTTGCACGCCCATCAAAATTGCGCCTCAGGCCCAAAGCCGCCAACGTGCGGCACGTCACTCAAATCTTGGTCATCGAGGACGACCGCGCCATCGGCGACCTCCTTCGCGAGGTGCTGGGCGATGAGGGCTATGAGCTCTTGTTCGTCGAGCGTCTGGAGCACGCGGCGCCGGACGCGGCTCCCGACCTTGTCATCGCCGATCTCGCGGGTCTTCATGGATACGAGAGCGGCCTCGCACGCGCGTTGGTATGTCGGGTCCAGGAGCGCTACCCGGAGACGCCGATCATCGTTTGCACCGCGTATGCGCAGGCGATGGAAGAGTCGGATCGGCTCGGCGCAGCGGCGGTGCTGTGCAAGCCGTTCACGATCGACGCGCTCGTCCAGACCGTGGACCGGCTCGCCGCCCGGTAGCGCGACGGCGTCGGACGAGGGCACTACTTTTCGGTCTACGCGATCGATCGCGCGACCGGCAACGCCAGGGCGAAGACGCTCCCGGCGTCAGTGCTCGTCTCCAGCCAGAGTCGCCCGCCGTGCTGTTCGGCAAGTCGCCTGCTGATGTGCAGACCCAGGCCAGTACCTGGCAGGTCCCGGGTCCTCGAGGTCCGGAAGAAAGGCGTGAACAGTTGGGGCTGCTCGTCCGGCGGCACGCCGAGCCCGTAGTCCCGGACGCGAAGGAGCACTTCGCGATCGACGACGCTCAGTGAGACCTCGATGGGCGAGCCAGCGGCGCTGTACTTGAGCGCGTTGTCAAGCAAGTTGCCGAGGATCTGGGCGATGCGGTCGGGATCGCCGCGCACCCGGGCCGCCTCAGGTGGAGCGAACGTAATGCGTGGCGTGTCTTCGTGCTCGTGCTGGCTGATGGTGATCTCGACGGCGACGCCCAGATCAAAGGTCACCACCTCAAGGCTGAGCGCACCCATCGCCACGCGTGTATTCCTCAGCAGCTCGTCCATCAGCCGGTTCATGCGGGTGGCCTGCTGAAGCATGCGGTCCAGCGCCTCTCCGGCCCGTGCGGGATCCTTCTCGACGAGGCGCCTGGCCAGCTGGGCTTGGCCGATGACCGAGGTGAGTGGTGTGCGCAGCTCATGGAGCGCAGTGCTGAAGAAATCCGCGCGAGCCCACTCATCCGACGCAGGTCCGGCCAGGTCCGGGAACACCGTCAACGCTTCGGTGGCGAGTCCGCTGCCGTTAGGCGACGCCGAGGGAAGAGGAGTGTCCACGGCGTGCTTGAGCGTGGCCAGGAACTCGAGCACCAGAAACGGCTTGTCGATGACGCCCGAGTAATCGGCGGCCCTGCTCCGCGACGTGCGCTTGGCGCGTGCCTCAGCCATCGAGTCCGAGTCCGCGGTGAACATGAGCACCGGCAACTCCGGGTGGGCGCGTCGGATCGCGGCCGCATCTTCCCAGGACCGCCCACGTCCCTTCGCGGGCGGTTCGCTATCGAGGATGACGCACTGAGGGTGGTAGCGCTTGATGGCGGCGGCGATCTGATCGTGATCAGCGATCGTCACGTGTTCGTAGCCGGCTTCTTCGAGAAGCCCACCGACGAGCTTCTTGAGCATCGGTTCGTCCTCGACGAGCAATACACACGGCCTTGCTTCTAGATCGGTGCTCGCTGACCTTTCCCCACGTCGCGGCTCCATGGCGCCTCCAGCCCGCCGTGCGATGACGGCCGGCCACTAGTGAGAGATGGTGGCCGGGAGGGTCCGCGGAGGCATGACGGTTTCGTCATGTCGGCGCTGCAGTGCACGTGAGGCGGCCTGCAGCAATCGCGGCTAGCGCGAGCTCCTTGACGGCCGCGCACGTTGCCCTCGATCGAGCGGGCCGATAGTGACCCCGCGTAGAGCACGCGCGTGTTCCTCTTCGGTCTCCGGCTTTGATCGCAATGTCTGGTACTCGTCGAACCGCAAGTAATGCGGACTTTTGGCGAGCGTCGTCCCAACGATCGTCAGCGGGTGGGGTTTTGCAGAGCACGACCGCCGGGTACTTGTTTACGGTCTCGGTGATGCTGGACTCGAAGCTCATGAGGTCTTTTTCGGGCGGCCAATCCATGTCGCCCCAACCGATGAAACCGAGAAAACGGATCAGCTTCGCTCCGCGTGCGACGGCGTCGTCGAGCGCCTCGGTGACCCGAGTGACGATCGTCTCGATGTCCGGCGCTCCATGTACCAACACGATGCGCCCCGCGGCGAGGTCTGAGGAGATCTCCCTCTTGCCGTCCTGCGCGATGTACCCGAGCACCTCCGCCAAACGCTCCTTGGCGCTCAGGACGCCTACTGCGACCCAAGTGCGCGGACATCGGTAGACCGAACCGGACGTTATTCGAACCGCTCTGGTCAGATCAAACGACCGCGCCTGCTGGATCTGCTGATCAGATGCCAGCGGGAGTCTTGCGGACCTCGCCGCGCTACTTCGTCAAGGCGGGCCTCGGTCACGCCCGCGAGTGGGCCGTTAACAAGGCGGGTGACCACGGCGCCCCGCGATGCTCAGGCCAGCTTCGTCAGCATCTCGGGAGCAAGGAAGCCTCCGTGTACGGTGAGCGCTTCAACACTCGAGCTTCCTACGAGGAATCCGGCCGCTTCGATGCGCGCCACGGTCTGGTCGTAGCTCGGAGAGTCTCCAAGTCGAGCGACTGCCGCTTCGTCGATCCAGAAGCTGGCGACGACGCGGTCGACGCCTGATCTTGTGAACAGCACGCCCAAGAAACCGTCCTGGGACTGGAACATCGGTAGCGATTGCTCTTGGGCGAATCGTTCGTATTCCGCGGCACGCTTGGGGTCAACTCGAGTCCGCCAAATTCGAACGATCATGTTAGGCCGCGGTCGGCCAGTCTCGCGAGCCGATGATGTCTTCGCGAGCGCAGCGTAGACGGCCTCAACGCGTTCTCAGTTCCGAGCGGTGGCGACGTGGGCAGCCGTGGGGAAGCGCAGCTCGCCGTCGCTCGTGTACGACCGTAGCGCCGGCGCCACCTCGGCCCTTATTGCCGCCACCAACTGCGCTCGCTCGTCGTCGGTCATGGCCCGCAGCTCGGGGAGAGCGGCAGCTACCCCCCCGCACCGTATTCG
>JANNUM010000035.1:0-2565 GCA_031395235.1 Chloroflexota bacterium | reverse complement strand
GCACTCCGCGACGCAACGTTCCTCGTCGTGCTCGGCGGGTACTACGACCTCGATACGTATCTCGCGAGCCTCGCTAGTCGAATGCAACGGTCAGCGGGCGGGACCGTCCCGTGGGAGCCGAGCCAGGAAGCACAGGACCGCCTTCCACCGGCCGCGGCCGATCTTGTGCCCGCGGGCGCACGCGACGCTGTTCGCATGGCGCTGTCACCGGCGTCCTACGAGGTCGCGCTCGCGCGCATTCGTGCCCTCCCGGCCGAGGCACGATCGGCCTACGACTCGGTCTCGCCCGAATCAGTCTGGAGCGAGATCCGCCCACCCATCTACTGGATCCACGATCCGCTCGACACGTTCGAGCCGCTCGCGGAAGCAGAGGCCGCGCTCGCCGCGCCTCGACCGGGGCGCATGCAGCTCGTCGTGCCGCGACTTGTCTCGCATGCCGCGCCCGCGGGGGAGGAGGCCAAAGCGCAGGGACCGCTTTACCTCGCGGGCGAGCTGTGGCGGCTTCTTACGTTCACGTTCGAGGTGCTGCGGATCGCGGGGTGACGCGTCACCGATCGGCCTTGTTTTGCGAAGGAAGGCTGAGCCGCGGCAGTGTGACCGAGGCGCGCAGACCGCGCGAGACGGGCCGGCGAGAGAGCGCGAAGGTCCCACCGTGGGTCGTCGAGCCAGCCGAACGCGGCCACCAGGGCGAGCCAGCCAGACGCGGCGATGATCGGCCCGCCGTGACCGGCGGAGCACACGCGAGCGGCGATGTGCACGGCGATACCAACGTATCCGGTCTCGGTGATCGTCGTGCGGCCGATCGCGCATATCGGCGGAGACGTGTGCCTACGCGGCGGGGAACAGGATTCCGCGCGGCGGCTAGAGCTTAGCGGGCCAATGCCTCGGAGATCTGCGCTTGGATCCGTTCACGGTTCGCGCCGCCGTGGTTCTTCGAGACCTTCTCCTCGAGCCGCGCGATCGTGTCCTCAGGCGTCGTCGTCGCGGGCTGCCCGAGGTGGTTCCGCGGTCCTGTCGGCTTCAGGTCGTCCATCACGGATTCGATTCACCGCGTTTGCCCGTGACGGCACGAACGATCGCGACGATCAAGGCAGCGACGAGGACGAAGAAGATGATGGACAGGATCGCGGCGATCTCGACGACCGGAGTTCCGGCGGGTTGCGCGAAGATGCCGCGGAACGGCGCAACGAGCGGCTCGGTGATCCCATAGATGGCAGAGGCCAAAGGCTGATCCTCGTTCGCTCCGAGAAACTTGAGTGTGAATCGAACGAGCAGGAGCACCTCAAGCACGGTGAACACGAGCGCGATGACGCGGCTTGCGGTCCAGATCGAACCGCCTTTTGGGGGCTCGGCCGAGACGTTGACGTTCGAGGAGCTGGGACTCGGTGTCGCGGCGGGGGTGCCTGTCGGTCGGTTGGAGGTTGTCATTGCTAGAGCGTGGGCCACCGACCCCGGGCCGTCATGACGGGCCCGTCATGCAGCACCGCGGCCCTGCACTACCAGTATCGGGCCGCAGGTGGCCGAGGTCAGGCTCGTCTGCAGCGACAGCGGTGCGATCGGGCGCGCGGGAACGACGCATCCGGGCTGCGTGAAGGCGTCGAAGAGGACGTAGCGAACGCCGTGGGCGAAGACGATGTCACCCGCCCGCCATCCAGCGATGCGGCCGAACTGCGTGTAGGCGTGCGCCGCGAGATACGTCGGGCTGAGGCAGGTCAGACTCCGGATCGCGGTCCCGACATCGGTCGAACCTGTGCAGTCGCCGTACGGGACGATGGGCCCGGCGATGCCGACGCGCGGATAGCAGAACTGATTCACCGGACACGTCGCTGCTGGGGGCGACGCTCGAGCAGCGACCGCGGCGCGAGCGACTGGCGCGGCCTCGGCAGGTGACGCCGCGACCTGCTCCGGTTGTGCCGGTGACGCCGCAGCCGAGTCTGGCGCGGCCGGCGGTTCGGTGGCTGCCGCGGCTAGGACGGGAGTAGCCGGCTGGATCGCGGCGCGCGACACGCTACTCGCTACCTCGAGCAGATCCGGGTCCGGCGGAGCGACGCCTGTGCGCTGAGCGCCGAAAAGCGCAAGGAGCGCGACGGCGAAGGCCGCCCAAGCGAAGGAGCGCCGGTGCATCGAGCCATCCCTTCGGCAGCCACGCTGACTCGCATTGCGAGTCCGTTGGCTTTGCGTCCCCGTCTCACGACGGGTTTGCCTTTTCGGCTACGGCCCGAGCCACTCGGGGACCGCGCTGAAAACGAAAACTAAGAGAGCGTCTGGTCGTTGCCACTCCCCCGTTGGTTCCACCAGGTGTGACAAAGGACCCATGACCCGGCCCGGACGGCAGTCTCCACGCGCGACGAAGGAGCGGGCGTTGGCGATCGCGCTTGGAGGCCTCACGCCGCAGGCTGGTTACGCCGGTGGCGTGTGACTCAGGTCCGGGAAGACCTCAACTGGACGAGTGGATGACCGTGTCGGATGAGAAAGAGGGGCCCAAAAGGGCCCCTCTTTCCTCGTTCGTGGCGACCGCGGCCTTACTTGCCGTTGCCACCCTTGCGGCCCGGGTCCCCGGGCGTC
>JANNUM010000557.1:0-12269 GCA_031395235.1 Chloroflexota bacterium | reverse complement strand
ACCGCGATCGAGCATCACGCGGTCCTCGATACCGCGAGGGATCTCGAATCCAACGGGCACGTGCGCCTCAGCGTCGTCGCGGTCGACCACGACGGCCGGGTCGACCCGGCCGTGATCGCGGCGGCGATCGAGTCGAAGACGACCCTCGTGTCGGTCATGCACGCGAACAACGAGATCGGCACGATCCAACCGATCGCCGAGATCGGCGCGCTCTGCCACGACCGCGGTGTGAAGCTCCACACCGACGCGGTGCAGACGGTCGGGGCACTCGACTTCGACGTCAGCGAGATCCCGGTCGACCTGGTGTCGGTGAACGCGCACAAGTTCTACGGTCCGAAAGGCGTCGGAGCGCTGTACGTCCGGCGCGGCACACGCCTCGCCACGATGCAGACCGGCGGCGGGCAGGAAAAGGGTCGTCGCACCGGGACGGAGAACGTCGCCGGCATCGTCGGTCTCGGTGTCGCTCTCCGCGTCGCAGCGGAGCGCCGCACGACGGAGTCGGCACGTCAGTTGCGGCTGCGCGACCGGATCATCGACGGCGTCCTCGCGCGCGTACCCGACGCGGTCCTGACCGGACACCGCACCGAGCGGCTGCCGAACAATGCCTCGTTCTGTTTCCCGGGCACGCAAGGCGAGTCTCTCATCGTCGCGCTCGACCTTGCTGGGTTCGCCGCGTCGAGCGGCTCCGCGTGCACGTCGGGCGACACCGAACCGTCCCACGTGCTGCTCGCGCTCGGCCTCGAGCGTCATGTCGCGCAGGGCTCGCTGCGGCTCACCGTCGGACGCGCGACCACGGACGCGGACGTGGATGCGCTCCTCGAGTCGCTCCCTCCGATCGTCGCCCGCCTGCGTGAGGCTTCCGCGGTGTCGGTTTGAGCGGGCAGGTCTTCGTCGCGATGAGCGGCGGTGTCGACTCATCGGTCGCCGCGGCGCTGCTGCTCGAGCGTGGCGAGGACGTCGTCGGCGTGTGGATGCGACTCGTGCCCGGCGGTGTCGAGACGGATGCCCCGCGCTGCTGCGGGACGGACGAGGCGGGTGAAGACGCGCGTCGCGCCGCAGCGACGCTCGGCATTCCCTTCTACGCGCTCGACTACGCGGACGTCTTCGGAAAGCAGGTCGTGGACCGGTTCGTAGACGCGTACGCGTCCGGCGAGACGCCGAATCCTTGCGTCTCATGCAACCACCACGTGAAGTTCGACGCGCTGCTGCGCGATGTCGTGGCGAAGTTCGGCGGCACGCGTCTGGCGACCGGGCATTACGCGCGCGTGGCCGACGCGCAGGACGGAGCGCGGCGGCTGCTGCGCGCACGCGACGCGGCGAAGGATCAGTCGTACGCGCTGTACATGCTCGGCCAGCCCGAGCTACGGCGCATAGAGTTCCCGATCGGTGAGCTCGCGAGCAAGACCGAGACGCGCGACATCGCGGCGCGATTCGGTCTCGCGACCGCAACGAAGGCCGAGAGCATGGACATCTGCTTCGTCGCCGGGGATTATCGCGACCTCGTGCGAAGTCGCGCGCCGCGGGCATTCGACGCGGGTCCGGTCGAGCGCGTCGACGGCAGCGTGGTCGGTCAGCACGCTGGCATCGGCGGACTGACGGTGGGCCAGCGTTCCGGTACCGGCGTGGCCACGGGCGAACGCCTGTACGTGCTGCGTCTCGACCCCGAGCGATCGGCGGCCGTCGTCGGGACGCGCGAGGAGATCACGCGCACGACCTACGAGCTACGAGACGTGCGGTTCACGTGTGATGTCCCACGCGCGGACACCTTCGAGACATCCGCGATGCTGCGGTACCGCGGCACGCCCCTTGCCGCGTCCGTCGAAATGACCCATGACGGCGCGCGCCTGCGACTGGCAGCGCCCGCGCTCGTCGCGCCCGGCCAGGCCGTGGTCTTTTACGAAGGCGACGAGGTCGTGGGGGGCGGCATCGTCCGCGCCGGCACCCCGGCCTAGTCCAGCCCGTGCGCGCGCTGCTCCGGATGGCCGCGATCGCCGTCGCGGGCGCGGCGCTCTATTACGCCGGGCTGCTCAACAGCATCGTCATCCAGCGTCCCGAGCGGCCCGGGGCCGTTGCGGTGGTCGTCGCGATCGGCGCGGCGCTCGTGATACTCATCGCGGCGGTCCGCGGCACCGGGCATCGGGACGCGGACGCGCCGCCCCTTCACACGCGTATGCATCGCCTGGTCTGGCTCTTCGCCAGCGTGATGGCGCTCGTGTCGATAGCGTGGATCTCGGACGTGCCGCGACAGCGGTCGTCGGACTGGACGCCCTATCACAACGACGCGATCGCGCTCAATGAATGCGCGGCCCGCCTGGTGCTCGAAGGACGCGACCCGTATGCCTCGCTCGACATCTTTGACTGCTACGAGCGGCTTGGCATCGGCGCAAATCGCACCACGCCCCTCCGGCGCGGCCAGTTCGCGGATGTCGTCGTGTACCCCACGGACGACCAGCTCGACGCCGCTTGGGAGCGCCGTGCTCGCAAGGGCGGCGTCGAGAACGTCGAGTTCGTGTCGCGGCCGTCGTATCCCGCGCTCTCGTTCCTGTTGATCGTCCCGTTCGTCGCGCTCGGTTGGGACACGAACCGGCTCTACGTCCTGTGCCTCATCGCCGCGATGGCGCTCGTGGTCTTGCGCACGCCGATCGGACTACGACCGTTCATGCTCACCGCGGTCCTCGGCGCGGCGTCGCTGGCGGCGTTCACGGTCAGCGGCAGCGCCGATCTCCTCTACGTCCTGCCACTCGCGGCCGCGTGGCTGTGGCGCGAGCGGCGGTGGAGTTCGGTGGCGTACGGCATCGCGGCCGCGACGAAGCAGCTGGCGTGGTTCTTCGCGCCGTTCTACCTGATCGCGGTCGTCACGACGCACGGATGGCGCGAAGGTCTGCGCCGCGCCGTAACCAGTGCCGCGGTGTTCGCCGCGACGAACCTGCCGTTCATCCTCTGGCATCCCGCAGACTGGACCCTGGGCGTGACGACCCCGATCTCGGAGCCGATGTTCCCTCGCGGCGCCGGCATCATCTTCCTCGGAACGAACGGCGGACTTCCGCTGCTCCCCGCGAGCGCGTATCTGGCGCTCGAAGGACTGTGTGCGCTCGCGTGTCTCGCGGTCGCGTGGCGCTCACGGCGCACGAGCCCCGAGCTCGGCGTGGTGCTCGCGCTCATGCCGCTGTTCTTCGCCTGGCGAAGTCTCTTCTCCTATTTCTTCCTCGTCCCGCTCTTCGCTGCTGTCGCTGTGGCGCGCATGCCGCTGGGCGATCTCACACCCGAGCGTGCGCAGGCGGCCGGTGCGCTGACAGTCTTCGCGCTTCCCGCGCGACGCGTCGTGCTCAACGCGCGACGCGGACGCGCCCCCTAAGTGCCGCCGGCGCTCATCCCCCTGGTCCTCGTGGCGCTCGGAGTTCCCGCGGCGCTGCGCGCCGTGCTGGGGCGCCCGCGCTCACTGGGCGCGGCCTGGATGCTCGCCGCGGCCGCGGTCGCCTTGGCGCAGGCGGCAGGCGAGATCTCCGGGTCGCGCGTTGGCGTGCTAGGAGACGCTCAATTGCTTCTGGCAGCCGTCGCGGCACTGGTCGCTGCGTTCGCCGTGAGCGTCGCGGAGCCGCGTGGCAAGGGTTAAGGTCATGAGTGAACGAAAGAAATAGGGAGAGATGCCATGGGATTCCTCATCGGTCTGCTCACCGGCGCCGTCGTAGCACTGCTGTACGCGCCGAAGACCGGCGACATGACACGGGAAGAGCTGCGTGTGCGGAGCGACGAGCTGAAGCGCCGTGCCGACGAGCTGCAGAAGATCGCGAACGACCTCTCGCAGCAGGCGCAGGTCAAGGGACGCGAGCTCGTCGATGAGGCTAAGCGTCAGTGGGACCGTTCCGGCGTAGGCCAGCGCGCAGGCGAGACCGTCGGTCGCGGCGGCGAAGGCGGTCCCACCGCCAAGTCCTGACGTTAGACTTCTACTCAGGGCAGGGGAACGCGGGGAGCTGACCGTGTGGTCGCCCCGCGTTTGTTTTTAGGACAAGCGAGGGCCGGTTCGTCCGGCCTGAGCCGCCCGTATCCGGCCCCCACGACCGGAGCAGGCGAAGCCGGCGAAGGAAGTAGGGCTGCAATAGAAAGTGCGGAGATCCGCGAGAAGTTCATAAAGTTCTTCGAGGAGAAGGGCCACACGCGCATGCCCAGCTGGCCCCTGATCCTGAAGGACGACCCGAGCGTGCTCTTCACGAGCGCCGGCATGCAACCGCTCGTGCCCTACTTCCTCGGCAAGAAGCAGCCGCCGGCCAAGCGGATCGTCGCGGTGCAGAAGGTCTTCCGGGCGACTGACATCGAGGAGGTCGGCCGGGACGGCTACCACCAGACCTTCTTCGAGATGCTCGGCAACTTCGGCATCGGCGACTACTGGAAGAAGGAAGCGATCGAGTGGGGTTGGGACCTCCTGACCAACGTGTTCGGCTTCGACGGCACGAAGCTCGTGGCGACCGTGCACACCAGCGACGACGAGGCCTACGACATCTGGACCAAGACGCTCGCGCTCCTGCCGCCCGAGAGGATCTTCCGGCTCGGTGACGACGCGAACTTCTGGGCCCCCGGTCCGACCGGGCTCTGTGGACCGGATAGCGAGGTCTTCATCGACAAGGGCCCGCAGCCCGGTGTGCCGGATCACCAGTGCGACCCCAGCGAGAACTGCGGCCGCTATCTCGAGATCTGGAATTTCGTGTTCCAGCAGTACGACCGCACGGCCGACGGCACGCTCGTCCCGCTGGCGAAGCGGAACATCGACACCGGCGCGGGCCTCGAGCGTCTGACGCAGGTGCTGCAGGGCGTCCCGGGCGATACGTACCGCACCGACCTGTTCCAGCCGCTCGTGAAGAAGATCGAATCGCTCTCGGGAAAGATCTACGGTGCCGATCACGACACCGATGTGTCGATCCGCATCGTCGCCGAGCACTCGCGGGCGGCGACGTTCCTCATCGCCGACGGGATCGTGCCGTCGAACGAGTTCCGCGGGTATGTGCTCCGCCGGCTCATCCGCCGCGCCGCGCTGCACGGACGACGGCTCGGCCTCAAGACCGGCGCCCTCGCGACGCTCGGCGGCGACGTCGTGAAGACGATGCAGAAGCACTATCACGAGCTCACGAAGGCGCGCGACCGGATCACGCAGGTGATCGCGGACGAAGAGGACAAGTTCGAGCGGACGCTCGCGAACGGCCTGACGATGCTCAACGAGGCGATCGCGCGCGCGAAGCACGAGGGCCAGACCAGGATCGACAGGGACACCGCCTTCCGGCTGTCCGACACCTACGGCTTCCCACTGGAGATGACCAAGGAGATCGCGGCCACGTCAGGCCTCACGGTCGACGAGCGCGGCTTCGCCGAGCTCCTCGAGGGGCAGCGCAGCCGCAGCCGCGCGACCGCGAAGTTCACCCAGGACGCGATGCGCTTCGGCCAGTTCTACTCGCTGCTCCGCGAGACACAGGGTCTTCGCAGCGAGTTCACCGGGTACGACGAGCTCGTGACCGACGCGGCGATCGTGTCACTGGTCGTCGGAGGCTCGCGCGTCGAGATGGCGCACGAGGGCGCGGACGTGGAGATCGTTCTCGACCGCACACCCTTCTATCCGGAAGGTGGCGGACAGGTGGGCGACCGGGGCACGATCACCACGGACGAGGGGCGCGCGATGGTCGCGGACACGCAGACCGCGGCGCCTGGCGTGATCGTGATGAGCGCGAAGGTCGTCGACGGCGTCCTGCGCGTGTCGGCGAGCGCGCACGGGGCGGTCGACGAAGAGCTTCGACGCGACACGATGCGCAACCACACCGGGACCCATCTTCTGCATGCGACGCTGCGGAACCTGTTCGGCGAGAACGTGCATCAGGCGGGTTCGCTCGTGCACGCGCCGAACCTCAGGTTCGACTTCACATTCGGGCGGGCGCTCACGCCGCAGGAGCTGCAGCGGGTCGAGGACGATGTGAACCGCGCGATCCTCGACAACGCGAGCGTCCACGCGCGCGTTATGCCGCTCAGCGATGCGCTTGCGTCCGGCGCGATGGCGCTCTTCGGCGAGAAGTACGACGACGAGGTCCGCGTCATCGAGGCGGGCCCAAGCCGCGAGCTCTGCGGTGGAACGCACTGCCACTGCACCGGCGACATCGGACCGTTCCTCATCACGAAGGAGGAGAGCATCGGCGCGGGCATCCGCCGCATCGAGGCCGTGACCGGCGTCGGGGCGCTGCGCGAGATGCGCGACGTCCGCGAGCGCCTGACGCGCGCGGCCACGGCGCTGCGCGTGCCGCCTGCCCGTGTCCCAGAGAGCGTCGCTCAGCTCATCGAGTCACGCGAGCGCCTCGAGAAGGAGCTCGCCACGCTGCAGCGCAGCGGACTCGACGCGGTCGCCCAGAAGCTGCTCGGCGAAGCGGAGGCGCTCGGCGGCGCCAGGCTCGTCGCGGCCGACATCGGCGACGGCGACGTGAACCACCTGCGTGCGCTGTCTGATCGGATCCGCGCGGCCATCGGCTCCGGCGTCGTGGTGATCGGCGCCCGGCGGAACGGCCAGCCAGCGTTCGTCGTCTCCATCACGAAGGACCTCGCGTCGTCGCTCAACGCGGACAGTCTGGTGAGGGAGGTGGCCCCGATATTCGGAGGACAGGGCGGTGGTCGTGCCGAAAGTGCGACGGCCGGGGGCGGCGAGCCCGCAAAGCTGGCCGAAGCCATCGAAAAAGCACGGATCATGGTGCGCGAGCGTTTGAATGGGGGACGTGACCGCCGCTAACGCGCGCGACACCCGCGCGGTCGGGCCGAGAGGCCCGGTGGTCGCCGGCGTCGAGCTTTCGGCCGGCATCGCGCGGGTCATCGTCGCGACGCGAGAGAACAGCCGTCTTCGCATCACCGGCCGCGGCGAGGCGGGCCTCGCTGAGGGCGCCGTGACCGGTGGACTGGTCGTTGATCGCGAATCGGTCGCCGCGGCACTGGCCACTGCGTTCGGCGCCGCCGAGCGCGGGCAGCGCGCGGAGCGGTCCGTCGTCGCGATCGACGGCGACGACGTGCGCACGTATCACCTCTCGACCTCGTTCGAGCGCGAGTCGTCAGCGGCGCCCGTCACCGCGAACGAGATCTCGCGCGCCACGCGCGAGGCTGCGGTGGTCACCGCGAAGACCGCGGCCGCCAACGCCGAGGAGGATCCGGCGCTCCGCGGCGTGCCCACGGCGCGGCTGCACGAGAACGTCGCGTCGCTCTCGCTCGACGGCCGCCACCTCGCAACGCTCGTCGGCCAGCGCGGCGGACTGGTGGAGGTGTGGAGCGACGTCAGCGTCGCGCCGCTGGTGCTTTCCGGTGCGGCGACCGGCGCGCTCGAGACCGCGCGTCGTCGCGGCTCCGTCGTCCCGGGCGCGTACGCACTCGGGCGTTTGCTCACGGAGTCCGGGGTTCTCGACGCGGGCGTGCTGCGCCTGGGCGGCGATGTCACCGCGCTCGCGGTGCTGCGCGAGGGACGCGTCGTCGCGACGAGAGCGTTCGGTCTGGGCCGCATCGCGATCGCCTCGCGCCCCGATCGCCTCGAGGCCGATGCGAAAGTGTGGGCCGACTGCGTCGTCGCTTCGTTGCATACGCTGGATGGGCTGCCGCCCGCGCGCTGGCTCTTCGTCGGTGTGCCCGATTCGCTGCTGGCGCTGCCGAGGGCGCTCGGCGAGGCGGTGAGCGGCGTGCGCGGAGGCGCCGTCGATGTCGCACCACTAGCGGTCGGGCTGGCGAACCGCGCGTACGGTGATGTGCCGCTCCGCGCGGATGATCTCGTCGCGGTCGGCGCGGCCGCGATCGCGTCAGGGATCTTCGCGTTATGACTGTTCCGGTGGCCGGGAGGACCGTGATCGAGCTCGGGGCGCGCGCGAGCGTGCTGGAGGCGGTCGAGCGCATCACCGCCGCGCCCGCGGCCGACGATCTGGTGCTATCGATCTCGGCGGGCGTGCCCGCGGCGCGCAATGCGGTCTTCTTCGAGGTGTCGCGCCGCGCGGCGGGAACGCGGCGGCTTGCGATCGTCTCGCCGGACGCGCGCGCTCGCTCTCTCGCATCGTCGGTCCATCTGCCGGCGTTCGCGAGCACCGCCGCGTTGGAACGTCAGGAGTTCGATGCGACCGAGCCGCTCACGACGGCGCGCCGCGCCGCGCTCGCGCGACCGGTGCGGGTGAAGCGAGAGGCCGGCGCGTCACCGCTGCGGATCCTCGGCATCCTGGGAAGCCTGCTCACGGCCGCGCTCGTGTTCATGATCGTCGTGGGCCCGACGGCGACGGTGGTCGTCGCGCGGGCTCCAAAACCGCTCGGTCCGGTCGAGTTCAACCTTCGGGCGGGACCGCAAGGAGATATCACCAGCGCGCAGACGCTCGTCGCTCCCGGTTTGACGCAGAAGTACACCCACAACGCGACCGGCGAGCGACTCGAGCCCATCAAGGCGAAGGGGGTCGCACGGTTCACGAACCGGAACACGCAGGAGACCCGTGTGGTGAAGGGTACCGTCGTCCGCACCCGCGACAACGTCCGCTTCCAGACGACCGAGGAGAAGGTGATCCCGCGGAGCTCGCTCGACATCCTCCCGCCGTTCGTGAGATTCGGGACGGTCGACATCGCCGTTGAGGCGCTCGATGCCGGCACTGCCGGTAACGTCGCGGCGAACACGATCACGATCGCGGATCGCGAGGACTTCGCTGTGGGCAATCCGCAGCCGACGGGCGGCGGCGAGATCAAGAAGTTCGCGGTCGTCACCGGCTCCGACTACGGCCTCGCCGCCGGCCGCGCCGACGAAGAGCTCCGAAAGGCTGGCGTCAGGAAGGTCGACGAGTGGAAGAAGGCGGCAGTGAAAGGGCAGGTCATCTACGGCCCCGTCATGAAGGTCAGCGGGGTCACCTCCTCGGCCGGCATCACCGGCACGGAACCACCGAACGGCACGTTCGAGCTCACCGTCACCGGCACAGCGACCGGCTATAGCGTTCCGGAGGCGGAGCCACGCGCCACGACGATCGCGAAGCTGCAAGAGCGCGCCGATCCCGAGCACGACATCGACCAGGCTGGCGCCGTGGTCGATGTGGTCATCGGGCCCACGCTGGATGACAACGGCGTTGGCTGGCGCGTTCGCGGTCGGACGTCGCAGTTCCCGCGTGTGCACGATGCGCCCCTGCGCACGGCGCTCGCGGGTCGTGAATTCAGCGACGCGCAGAGTGTCGTGGAGAACCAGGGTCTCGAGCTCAGGCGCATCCAGGTCTGGCCGGGGTGGTGGCCGCGGTTCCCATTCTTCGACTCGCGCCTGCACATCGAGGTGGACACGGAGACCTCGGCGTCGCCGTTGCCCTGAACGTGCGTTATCTTGCGCTGGACGTCGGCGACCGCCGCATCGGCCTCGCGGTCGGCGACGACGCCTTCGGACTCGCGCGGCCGCTCCGTACGCTGGCGCGCCGCAACCTCGAGGCCGACCTCGCGATCCTCCGTGACCTCATTGCGAAAGAGGAGGTGGGTGCCCTGGTCATCGGTCTTCCGCTGACACTGCGTGGCGAGGACGGACCGCAGGCGCAGCGCGTGCGGCGGTTCGCCGATGCGTGCGCCGCGCTCGGTCTTCCCGTCGATCTCTACGACGAGCGGTTCACCACCGCCGAAGCGGCTCATCGGGGCGCCGCCGACCTGGACGCCGGCGCGGCGACCGTCCTGCTCGAAGACTTCCTTTCGCGGCGTAGAGGCTGATGCCGCCGCAACGCGGCCAGGCTTCGCGCGCGCTGCCGCCGCCGCGGCGACGTTCGTCGCTCGGGCCGTTCGCCTTTCTCCTGGCGGTCGCGCTTCTCGTCGTCGGGCTCTACTTCGTGGTGCGGCCGCTCGCCGAGGAGGCTGTCGTCGCGTACGTGACCGAGCATGACACGCTCCTGCGCCAGGACTTCGTCCGCGGCTTCATCGCGGAACGCGTCCGCAGCGAGGTCGACCTGGCGAAGGACACCCGTGCGGATAACCGGCCCTTCGTGATCGCACGCGGCGAGACGGCCGGCCAGATCGCGAAGCGTCTCGAGCAGGAGGGCATCATCCGTTCCGCGCTCGCCTTCGACTACGTCCTCTACGAGACGGAGCGCGAGAACGCGCTGCAGTCGGGCACCTACACCGTCTCCGCCGCGTTCACGCCGCGCGAGATCGCGAAGCTCTTTGAGAAGGCTGCCGGCGAGCAGATCGTCCTCCGCATCATCGACGGCTGGCGTCTCACGGAGATCGCGACCGCCGTGAACAAGGCCTTTCCCGGGGTCACGAAGGAGGCATTCACGGCGGCGGCGGTGGTGGGTGTTCGAAAGAACACCGTGCTCGCAGGGATGGACGCGAAGGCGCCGCTCGAGGGCTACCTCTTCCCCGACACGTATTTCATGCGCCCGGACATGACGGCGCCGCAGATCGTCGAGGTGCTGCTGGACACGTTCGAGCGCAAGGTCGGCGCGACACTGCGAGCGGCGTCGGCCGAGCGCAAGGTGCCCATCTACGACATCGTGAAGCTGGCGTCGATCATCGAACGAGAGGCGCGCGATCGGGGCGAGAGCGCGACGATCGCCGGCGTGTACACCAATCGCCTCGAGATCGGTATGAAGCTCGACGCGGACCCGACGATCCAGTACGCGCTCGGCGAGTGGCGCGAGCTCTCGCTCGAGGACCTGAAGCTCGACTCGCCGTACAACACCTATCGCTACGCGGAGCTGCCGCCGACGCCCATCGCGAATCCCGGCGTCGCCGCGCTCGAGGGCGCAGCGAAGCCGGCGGATGTGCCGTACTTCTACTTCGTCGCGAAGAGCGACGGCACCGGCGGGCACGCGTTCTCAGTGACGCTCGAGGAGCACGAGGCGAACCGGGTCAAGTACGGGAACAAATGAGCAAGCACGGGAACAAGTAGGCCATGGCGACCGTGTACCTGCTCGGCCATCCGGTGTCGCATTCCCTCTCGCCGGCCATGCACAACGCCGCGTTCGCGGCACTGGGTCTGCCGCACCACTACGAGACACGCGACGTCGAGCCGGACCGGCTGGAGGACTTCGTCGCAGCGCTGCGCAGGGACGACGTGCTCGGCGCCAACGTCACGATCCCGCACAAGGAACGCGTGCTCCGATACATGGACGAGGCCGGCGAGGACGCGCGGCGGGTAGGCGCCGTCAACACGATCGTCCGCCGCGGCGCTCGCCTCATCGCGGAGAACACCGATGTGTACGGCTTCGAGCGCGCGATCAATGAAGCCGCTCCCTCAGGAAAGATGTTCGTGGGCGAGACCGTCTTGGTCCTCGGAGCGGGCGGCGCGGCGAGGGCCTGTGCCGTCGTCCTTCTCAAGCGGGGGAACAAGGTGCGGATCGCGAACCGCAGTCGCGTGCGCGCGGAGCAGCTTGTTGCCGGGATCGAAGTCGACGGACGACGGCCCACGCCCGTCCGCTGGCCCACGTCCGAGGATCTCGCGGCGGTCGCCGGGGTGGTCAACGCGACCCCGCTCGGTCTCCACGGTGAGGATCCGTTGGCGGGGCTCGAGATCCACGAACACCTCGGCGTCGCGGACCTCGTGCCCACGGCCGCGGTGACGCCGCTCGTCAAGAGGGCCCGAGCCGTCAAGAATGTCGTTGTCGTGGACGGACTCTCGATGTTGCTGCACCAGGCGGCGCGCTCGTTCACCCTGTGGACGGGCCGTGAGGCGCCGCTCGCGGTGATGCGCGCCGCTCTCCCGCGCGCGGTATGAGGCTCATCACCGCGGGCGAGTCGCACGGCTCCGGGCTCGTCGCGGTCCTCGACGGAGTTCCCGCCGGCGTGCCGATCGCGGCCGCGGACATCGACAGCGATCTGCGGCGGCGGCAGCTCGGCTACGGCCGCGGCGCGCGACAGCGCATCGAACGCGACGCGGTGAACATCACCGGCGGCGTTCGGCACGGACGCTCCACCGGGGCGCCCATCGCACTGCAGATCGCGAATCGGGACGCCGTGAACTGGGAGCGCGTGATGAGCGTCGAGCCGGTGGTGGATCCGCCCGCCGCGGTGACGCGCCTGCGACCCGGCCACGCCGACCTCGCGGGCGCGCTGAAGTTCGGACATGAGGACGTGCGTGACGTGATCGAGCGCTCGAGCGCGCGCGAGACCGCGGCGCGCGTCGCGGCGGGCGCCGTGGCGAAGGCCGTGCTGAAGCTGATCGGCATGCAGGTGCGGAGCGAGACGAAGGCGATCGGCGAGATCGAGAGCGAGCCTCGCTTCGATGTCGACGCGGTGGAAGCGAGTGAGGTGCGTTGCGCCGACCCGGCGCGCTCAGT
>JANNUM010000543.1:0-4810 GCA_031395235.1 Chloroflexota bacterium | reverse complement strand
CACGCGCTCGGCATCAGGGTCGGCGGACCGGAGAGCGTGATCGTCGCTCCGAGCGGGACGAGGGTGTTGATGTCGGATCTCGCGACGCGGCTGTGCAGCACATCGCCGACGATCACGACGCGCTTCTTCGCGAGATCGCCCAGCGCGCCGCGCAGCGTGTACGCGTCGAGCAGGCCCTGCGTTGGATGCGCGTGCCAACCATCGCCGGCGTTGATGACCGCCGCATCGGTGCGCTCCGAGACGAAGTAAGGCGCACCGGAAGAGCCGTGCCGCATCACGACGACGTCGCCGCCCAGCGCCTGCAGCGTGCGCACGGTGTCGTACAGCGACTCGCCCTTCTCCACCGACGAGCCGCTGGCCGAGATGTTCACCACGTCGGCGGACAGGGTGCGCGCGGCCAGCTCGAAGGAAACGCGCGTGCGGGTCGACGCCTCGGCGAAGAACAGCACGACCGTGCGCCCGCGCAGCGGCGGCGCGCGGCGCACCGGCCGCGAGAGGACCTCGACCATCGCGCCGGTCGTGTCCAGCACCGCCTCGATCTCCTCCGTCGCCCAGTCGTCCGTATCGAGGACGTGGCGCCGCGACCACCTCATGCGCTGACTCGTTCACGCGCGATGAGCTCGACCTCGTCGCGGCCGTCCACCTCGATGAGATGGACGCGGACGTCGTCGGAGGGCTTGGTCGGCACGTTCTTTCCAACGAAGTCGGCGCGGATCGGGAGCTCACGGTGGCCGCGGTCGACGAGGACCGCGAGCCGGATGGCGCGAGGGCGTCCGTAGTCGACGAGCGCGTCCATCGCGGCGCGGATGGTGCGTCCGGTGAAGAGCACGTCGTCCACGAGAACGACGACCTTGTCGTCGACCGAGAAGTCCAGCGCGGACTCGTGGACGATCGGCGCGTATCCGATGCGCGTGAGATCGTCGCGGTAGAGCGTGATGTCGAGGGACCCCAGGGGCACGCCGGCGTTCTCATTCGACCGGATCGCATCGCGCAGGCGCGCGGCCAGGACGTCGCCGCGCGAGCGGATCCCGACGATGGCGAGACTGGACAGATCACGGTCGCGTTCGACGATCTCGTGCGCGATCCGCGAGATGGCGCGACGAATATCGTCGGCGCCGAGCAGCATGGTCAGGCCTGACTCCTTCCCGGCCTCACAGGACCGGTCGTTAAAGGGGTGCGCTCGGGGAAGTGTATCCGCGCAGCGAGGCCGCGCGCCAGGAGCTAGCCGACGCGGAGGATCGCGACCTGGCCCTGCTGTCCCTTGTAGTTGACGGTGAACGGGTAGTTCCCGGGAAGCGGGACGCCGGCCATGTTCATCACGAGGCGTCCGTTCGGATCGAGCGTGCCCGAGGACGTCTTCGAACCGCCGGTGCTCGCGTTGCCGAAGCTCACGAGGAACGTGCCGGAGCCCGGCGTGTTGTTGGCGTTGCGGACCGTGAAGGTCACGGTGAACGGCACCCCGATGTTCACGCGCGCTGGGCCGCTGTACGTGACGACACTGCCGTCAGCGAGCCTGATCGACGTTCCCACCGGTGGCGGCAATGTCGGAACGGGAGTACGCACGGGCGGCTGCGTCACATCCGGCCCGGGCGTGCCTGAGGGTGGCTGTGTCGGTGCGGGCGTCGCGCCGACGGGGGTCGCCGTCGGCTGTCCGGAGACAGCGACCGGAGCGGACGGATCCGCACTCACGCCCTGCGCAGTTGTGGGCGCAGCGCTCGCGTTCGGCGCGCTCTGCGTGCCGGCGACGACGGCAGCCGCGCCACCGCCGACGATCAGGAGCACGAGAACGACCGCGAACAACGGAGCGGGATTGCCTTTCTTGACGATCTTGGTCGGCGGCGCCGCGCGATCGGGGACCTTGTACGCGCCATGCCACTGCGCCGCGAGCTCGCGGCCGCGGGGCGCGAGGACCGTCGCGATCCATTCCTTGCCATCGGGGTCGAAGAAGTACGTCTGGATCGCGTGAACGTCCGGCGGGACCGGCGGCGTGGTCATCTCGGGTCCACGTTCGTGGACCCAGCGCGCGTCCACCGGGTTCCAGGTGAAGACCGAATGCTCCTGTGCCACGAGTGCATTATCGGATCGCTGCGGTAGCGTCTTCGTATATGCGACCGCTGCTGGCTGTACTCGTCGTGCTCGCTTTCGCGGCGATCGCGGTCGCCTCGACGGCCGCCGGAACGGCGTCAAAAACGCCTGCGGACGCAGTAAATACGGCTCCGCGCGCTACCGCCGATCCCGCGAATACCGCGCGCGTCGAGATCGGCCAGCCGATGGGAAGTTCCCCCGGTCAGGGGAGGGGGATATCCCCCGTCGTGCGAGGACTACTGCTCCCGATCGATGGTGCCGAGATCGCGACCGCGCCGGAGCTGTTGCCCAACTCACCGCGCGAGTACCGCGCCGGCTGGCACGAGGGGATCGACTTCGCGGCGGACCGCAGCACGCCGGTGCGCGCGGCGGCTGCCGGCACGGTCGTGCGCGTGGACCGCGAGTTCGTCGAGTGGGACCCCGCGTTGCTGAACGCGGCGCTCGAGGCCGCGATCTCTCTCGGCTACACCCCCGACGAGACGCTCGACCGCATCCGCGGACGCCAGGTCTGGATCGCTCACGGCCGCCACGTCGTGACGCGCTACGCGCATCTCGACGCGGTCGCGGATTTATACGTCGGTCAGACGGTGACGCGCGGGCAGGTGATCGGCGCGGTCGGGAGCTCCGGATTCGAAGAGGGCGGACCGCATCTTCACCTCGAGGTCCGCGTGGGCGAGGACTACCTCGGCGACTGGCTCGAAGGCGAGGAGCTCGTGCGCGTCATCACTCGATCGTTCGACTAAGTCCCCGCCCCAGGAAACATCGCGCGCACGGCGCGCGGTTGTCGCTCGCGAAGCGCTATGTGCGGGGTGCTAGCGGAGGCCGGTGCGGCGCGCGCGGAGCGCGGCCTCGAGCACGATCTCGACGGCCTCTGATGCGATCGGCCGAGGCAGCCGGGTGAAGACCCCGAGCTCGGCGGACTTCTCCTTGTCAGGTGCGTCGTACCACCACGACAGTCGATCGAGATCGCACATGTACACATACGCGGTCGTCGGCTTCGGGAGCTCGTAACGGATCGCGCCGAGCAGGTCGAGCCGGTTCGCAACGATCCGCGCCGCGTCCCACAGCTCGCGCCGTGCCACTTCGAGGATCGTCTCGCCTGACCGGCGCGCGCTGGTCGGGAAGTGCCAGCCGCCGGCGTCCGGGGTGCGCACCCAGACCGTAAGGTCACCGTAGAAGGGGAGGACCATCGCGATCTGCGCGGAGGCGGGCGGGAACTCCTTGAAGCTCGAATCGCGGCGCGATACGAAAGTCAGATCCGCCATTGGCGCAAAAGTAAGCAGGACAGCGACCGTCGCGTCAATAGCCCGCGCGTCGCAGACGGTGGCGGAACGGTGTTAGCAGTCAAGCGCGCAACGTTTCGGCCACCCGAAACGGGTCGGTAGCAATGACCGAGGCGGCGTACAGCTCCATGGCGCCGATGTCGCTCGTCTTGTTGGCGGGGTCGCCCCGGTCCACCAGTCGCGCGAGCGGCGGAAAGCGCCTCCAATCCTCGCCGTCGGGCGAGAGCGGCGGCACGTACAGCGCCATGTTGTACGACACGACGCCCGCAGCTCGGTAGGCAGAGACCGCCTTCGCGATCGCCGGCGCGAGCGACGATTCGTCGGCTCCGGGGCGTCCCAGGATCAGGATCTCGCGCTCCTTGATCGGCACGAGCGACGCGATGGACCGGACGCCGTCGATCTCGGCGCCCAGGCCGAGCGCGTGGTGGACGACCCACAGGTCGTCGAAGTAGTCGCTCCTGTGCTGCGCGTCGTACGCGAGCGCTTGGCGACGCAGCAGCTCGATCTTGGGGTAGTGCATGCCGCGCGTTGCGGTCATCTGCATGTGACCGTGGACGATCGACCCGCCCGCGCGCCAAAGGCAGTTCCACATCAGGAAGTAGTAACGCGCCGCGGGATCCGCCTCGAGCGTGCGCTCGGCCCAACGGCGCGCGGTGGCGAGGTGATCGCGGACCCTGCTCGCGCCCAGCGGGGCGAGCGGATCGTGCGCTTTGAACACGAGCACACCGTGGAAACCGTCGTACTTCGCGATGTTCGACGCGGTGATCGCGCACTTGCCTTCGACGCGCCCGAAGATGTCCGCAGGGGTCCCGGTCTCGGGGCGACAGAAGGGGTCGTTCGCGGAAGATGCGATGGTCGCGCGCACCTCCTCGCCACCCTTCACGTCAATCGGCCGCAGCGCGCGCAGCTCGTTGAACAGGGCGCCCTCGAGTGTGACCTGGTTGCTCACGCGCACGATGCGCTGCTCCCGCACGGCGTCGACGGACCCGAAGAGCTTCCGGATCCACTCGTGCATCTCCGGCGGCGCTTCGAGGCGACCAATCGTCGTGGAGATCGCGAAGATGCGCCCCGCCGCTGCGCGCGGGCCTGCGGGGAGCGAGGCGACGGCTTCCTCGAGGTCGACGATCGATGCCGTCACGCGGCCTTGCGCACCCTCGATGCCGTCTTGTACAGCAGGGCGTAGCACTTCGCCGAGGCGCTCCACGAATGATCCTCTCGCATCACGCGCCGCACGAGCTCGATCCAGTCCGCACCGACCCGGTACGCGCGCATCGCGCGCGCGATCGCGTCGTCGAAGGCGGTGGGCGAATAGTCCGCGAACGAGAAACCGTTGCCGCGCGCGCCGTCGCGGTCGATATCGCGGACCGTCTCGGCGAGGCCGCCGACCTCGTGCACGACGGGGATCGTGCCGTAGCGGAACGAGATGAGCTGTCCGAGCCCAC
>JANNUM010000506.1:0-4042 GCA_031395235.1 Chloroflexota bacterium | reverse complement strand
TCACGGTCCCGATCCGCATCTACGGGACGCTTTGGATCCTTTTGGTCGCGTACGTCACTCGCTACCTTCCCTACGGCATCCGGAGCGCGAGCGCGGGCATCGTACAGATCCATCGGGAGCTCGAGGAGGCCGCCGCTGCGGCTGGCGCGAAGTGGTGGCCGACGTTCACGAGGATCCTGCTCCCGCTGCTCCGCCCGGCGCTGGTCGGCGCCTGGGTCTATATCTTCATCATCTCGCTGCGCGAGCTCGGCAGCAGCATCCTGCTGTATTCGAGCGACAGCGTGGTGCTCGCGGTCCGCATCTTCGACCTGCGGGACTCCGGCAACTACACGACCATCGCGGCACTCTCGGTGTTCCTCATCGTGCTGCTCGTCATCCTGGTGTCGATCCTTCAACGGCTCGGCGGCCGCACGGTGCGCGAGGCCTAGGCGTGCTGCAGGTCGAAGGGCTGCGCAAGACGTTCCTCACCGATCGCGGCGGCGTCCGGGCCGTCGAGGAGATCTCGTTCACCGTGGAGCAAGGGCGCTTCTTCACGCTGCTCGGCCCGTCGGGCTGCGGCAAGACGACCACGCTGCGCTGCGTCGCGGGCCTCGAGCGCCCGGAGTCCGGGACGATCCGTCTCGACGATGCGGTCCTGTCGGGTGCGGGACGATTCGTGCCGACACACGCGCGCGACATCGGCATGGTCTTCCAGTCGTACGCGATCTGGCCGCACATGACGGTGTTCGAGAACGTCGCGTTCCCCCTCCGAGTCAGCGAGCACCCGCCGTCGAAGACGGAGACGACGCGGATGGTGGAGGAGGCGCTCGCGCTCGTGGGCCTAGACGGCCTCGAAGACCGGCCCGCGCCGCAGCTCTCAGGCGGGCAGCAGCAGCGGCTCGCGCTCGCACGCGCGCTGGTGCGCCAGCCGAAGATCCTTCTCCTCGACGAGCCCCTCTCGAACCTCGACGCGAAGCTCCGCGAGCGCATGCGCATCGAGTTGCGCCAGCTGCAACACCGCCTCGGCATCACGACGATCTACGTGACCCACGATCAGGGCGAAGCGCTGTTCCTGTCCCACCGCATCGCGGTGATGTACGCGGGCAAGATCGTCCAGGAGGGCGCGCCGCGCGACCTGTATCGCGAGCCGGCGTCGGGATTCGTGGCCGACTTCGTGGGCGAGGCGACGTTCCTCCCAGGCGATGTCGTGGCAGGCGGCATCAGCGCGCTGGGCGGCACGGTGGTCTGCGCGCTGTCGGACGGCCTCGGCCCGGGCGCGAAGGCGCTGCTGGTGCTGCGGCCAGAGAACATCGTCGTACGGTCCGAGCCCGCCGGCCGGCCGAACGAGTTCGCGGGAACGCTGCGCGTGGCGGCGTTCCTGGGCGACCGTCTCGACTGCGTGGTCGAGATCGGTGACCTGCTCGTTCGTGCCCGCGCGCACCCGACGACCCAGCTCCGCCGCGACCAGAAGGTGTGGGTCGAGTTCCCGGTCGAGCACTGCACCGCGATCCCCGACGACGGGTGGAGACCACGCGCGCTGGCGCGTACATTCGAGGAAGACGAGGGCTAAGGAGGCAGGCCATGGCCACCACGATCAGGACCGAGACCAAGACGCCCACCGATCTCCGCGAGTGGCTGAGGAAGGTGGACGAGATCGGCGAGCTGCAGGTCGTCACCGGGGCGACAGCCGAAGAGGACATCGGCATGGCGACCGAGCTCCTCGGGCGAACGCGGCCGTCGAAGGCGACGATCTTCGACGAGATCCCCGGGTACAAAAAGGGCTTCCGAGTGCTGTCGAACGGCCTGGGTTCGTTCGCGCGCATCGCCGTCACGCTCGGCCTGCCGCTGGACGAATCGCCGCACGAGCTGGTGAAGCGGTGGCAGGACCGTGTGCGCAAGGGCATCCCCACGGTCGCCGCCGAGGTGGTGAAGGACGGTCCGGTGTTCGAGAACGTCCTGCGCGGCGACCAGATCGACTGCACGATCTTCCCCACGCCGAAGTGGCACGAGTTCGACGGTGGCCGGTACCTCGGCACCGGGAGCTTCGACGTCACCATCGATCCGGACGAGCACTGGGTGAACCTCGGCACGTACCGCGTGATGGTCCACGACAAGACGCGCCTCGGCTTCTACATCTCACCCGGTAAGCACGGACGCCAGCACCGCGACAAGTGGTTCGCGCGCGGCGAGAAGATGCCGGTCGCGTTCGTACCGGGCGGCGACCCGCTGCTGTTCCTCGCCGCCTGCACCGAGATCCCGTACGGCATCACCGAGTACGACTGGGCCGGCGGGGTCCGCGGCGCGCCGTATCGCGTGGTGAAGGGGCCGGTCACCGGTCTGCCGATCCCGGCCGACGCCGAGATCGTCATCGAAGGCTTCGCCGATGCGAACGACAAGGCCGTCGAGGGTCCGTTCGGCGAATGGACCGGCTACTACGCCTCGGGCGAGCGCGAGGAGCCCGTACTTCGTGTCCACGCGATCTACCACCGCAACGACCCGATCATCCTGGGTTCGCCGCCGAACGTTCCGCCGGACGAGCAGTCCTTCTACCGCGCGTTCATGCGCTCGGCGCGGCTCCGGGGCGACCTCGAGGCCGCGAGCATCCCCGGCATCGTCGGCGTGTGGTGCCACGAGGTCGGCGGCTCGCGACTGTTCAACGCGGTCTCCATCAACCAGCGCTACGCCGGTCACGCACGCCAGGTCGGACACGCCGCGGCGAGCGTGCACACCGGCGCGTACCTCGGCCGCTACGTCGTCGTCGTCGACGACGACATCGACGTCATGGATCTCGAGCAGGTGCTGTGGGCCATGTGCACCCGTTCCGAGCCCGCGGAGTCCATCGACATCATCCCGCGCGCGTGGAGCGGTCCGCTCGACCCGCGCATCCACCCGGATAAGAAGGGGTTCTCGTCTCGGGCGGTCATCGACGCGACACGGCCCTGGGAGTGGCGCGACCGCTTCCCGAAGTCGCAGCTGCCCACACCAGCGACGAAGCAGAAGGCGCTGGAGCGGTGGGGCTGGCTGGTGGGCAAAGGAGAGCGGCCGAAGAGCACGCGCTAGACGAGGCCAGCGGTCACGGACGTGTAACGGCACTGCGTGTGCATCACAGTGGTCCGTGAACGATCTCGTGCACACGTATTCGGAGGTCGTGCGCGACCCGGAGGGTCGCGGATATGCCGCCTCGGTGCACGCGCTCGAGCGCATCGACGGCATCTGGGAGACCCCGCTCGAATTCCGTGGCCTCGGACGCGACGTGACGCTGCGCACCCGGCGCGAATCCGAGCAGTCGGATCGTCGTGCGGTCCTGTACTGGGGAGAGCTCACCTAGACGCCGGGTCAGCGGATCCCGAACATCCGAAGGAGCTCACCTGCCGGTAGCGGCACGTGGAGCAGGCGGTCGAACACGCCGAATACCAGCGACCAGCAGAGCGCGGCGACACCGACGCTCGGCACCCAGCCCTCACGCGCCGCCAAGCGTAGGTAGGCGAAGGCCGAGACCGGGATCGCGATGAGGAAGCCGAGCAGATAGACCGCGGCGAAGATGCCGAGGAACCACGCCGCGATCTCGCCGGTCCGGCGCGTGCGCTCCTCCGGCGCGAGCGGCGCCTCGTCTCCGGCGTCCGGCGGCTGCGGAAGGCCGGTCGTCCCGCGCGACCGCAGTGAAATGACGGCGAGCAGGACCGCGAGCACGAGCGAGGGGATGGCGATCGCGGCGGGAAAGAGCTTCGCACCCTCGGGAAGACTGAGCGCCGCGACCGTCGCGTAGGCGAACACGGCGATGAGGAAGAGCGCGAACGCGAGGTCCCAGGCCCAGCGCGTCGGACGGCCGTGGTTCATGGGACAGGACCCGCGCGGCGCCGTCGAAGTGCCTGAACGTAGGGCGACAACGCGACCGCTATGGAGAGTAGGAGCATGACGACCACGGCCGGACGTGCCAGCCATTCGAACTCATAGCGCGACACCGAGAGCGCGAGGTAGTTCTCGATCGTGGCGCCGAGCACCAGCCCGAGGATGAGGGGCGCACGCGGGAAATCGAGCTCGACGAGGATGAGGCCGTGCACGC
>JANNUM010000495.1:0-2140 GCA_031395235.1 Chloroflexota bacterium | reverse complement strand
CGATAGCCCGAGGAAGTCGAACTTGAGCAGGCCGAGCTTCTCGAGGGACTTGTCCTCGTACTGCGTCTGGATCGCGGAGGTGCCCTTGGAACGCTCGAGGGGGACCAGCTGGCTCAGCGGCGCCGCCGTGATCACCACGCCAGCGGCGTGCGTGCCCGTCGACCGCACGAGTCCTTCGACCTTCTCGGCCAGGTCCAGCAGGCGCTCGACGTGCGGCTCCTGCTCCAGGTCCCTGAGCTCGGCCACCATCCGGCGCGAGTCCTCCAGCGTGACGCCAAATGGGATCGTCTTGGCGACGCGGTCCGCCTCGCCGTAGGGCATGCCGAGCACGCGCGCGACGTCGCGCACTGCCGCGCGCGCGAGCATCGTGTTGAACGTGCCGATCTGCGCGACGCGGTCGGCGCCGTATTTCTCCGTGACATAGGCGATGACCTCGTCGCGGCGGTTGTCCATGAAGTCGACGTCGATGTCCGGGAGGGTGTAGCGCTCGAGATTGAGGAAGCGGTCGAAGATGAGGCTATAACGGATCGGATCGATGTCGGTGAGATCGATGGCATAGTTCACGAGCGATCCGCCCGCGGAACCGCGGACGGCCGTGAGGATCCCGTTCTCGCGCGCGTAACGGATGAAGTCCTGCACGATGAGGATGTAGCCGGAGTAGCCGAGCTTGCCGATGACCGAGAGCTCCTTGTCGAGCCGTTCCCGCAGCTCGGCGGTGATCTCGCCGTACTTCGCGCGCACGCCGGTCTCCGCCATGCGGCGCAGATGCTCTTCCGGTGTCGTGCCGGCAGGCACCTCGAAGGCCGGCAGCTGCAGCTCCCCGAGCGGAAGCTTGATGTCGACCATCTCCGCGATGCGGACGGTGTTCTCCAGCGCCTCGCGGTCGTCCGGGAAGAGCGCGGCCATCTGCTCGGCGGTCTTCAGATAGAGCTCGGGGTGGTCGATCATCTTCAGCCGGTCCTGGGTGTCGATCGTCTTCCCGCTCTGGATGCAGACCATGACGTCCTGCGCCTCGGCGTCCTCGGCATGCACGTAGTGGATGTCGTTGGTCGCGACGAGCGGGATCCCCGTCCGGCGCGCGACCTCGCGGACGCCTTCGAGCACGGCCTGCTGCTCGGGCACGCCGTGCTGCATCAGCTCGAGAAAGTAGTTGCCAGCGCCGAAGATCTCCTGATGCTCCAGCGCGACCTTGCACGCGGCCTCGATGCCATCGTCCTGGACCGCGCGCGCGAGCTCGCCCTGCAGGCACGCGGAGAGGGCGATGAGCCCCTTCGAGTGCTGCCGCAGGACCTCCTTGTCCATGCGCGGGCGGTAGTAGTAGCCGTCGAGGTGTGCCGTGGTGACCAGCGCGACGAGATTGCGGTAGCCGGTGAAGTCCTTCGCGAGCAGCACGAGGTGGAACGGCTTGCCGTGCCCCTCGAGGCGGGGATCGCGCTCGAAGCGATTCGTGCGCGCGACATACGTCTCGACGCCCAGGATCGGCTTGATGCCCGCCTGGTTGGCAGCGACGTAGAAGTCGACCGCACCGTAGAGCGCGCCGTGATCGGTGAGCGCGATGGCCGGCATGCCGAGCTCCTTCGCGCGCGCGACCAGGTCGGAGACGCGCGAAAGCCCATCGAGCAGGCTGTACTCGCTGTGGGTGTGGAGGTGGACGAACGATCCGGTGATGACGAACCTCGGGCCGCTGGTGGAAGCCCCGCGGCTACGACCAGTCTAACGACCCGTGCGCGTGATGTTCACGATGAGCCCCCGATGGTCCGACGACAGGTTGTCCTCGGCCGTCGTGTGCGCCTGCGCGCCGACGACGCCGAGCCCCCACACGTAGTCGATCCGCCTCGGTGGGTCAGCGCCGATCGTCGTCGGTCCCGCCTGCTGCCCCAGATCCTGGAAGCCGGCCTGATCGAAGAGCCGCATCTCGATATCCCCCGGCTCCGCGTTAAGATCGCCGACCACGACGACCGCGGTCGCGTCGGCGAGCTCGCGCAGGATGGTGCGCACCTGGTCCTGCCGCACGAAGGTGCCGTCGCTGTTGTGGTCCAGGTGCGTGCCGACGACGAGCAGATCGCCGATACGCACGAACAGCGCACCGCGCGGCTGATTCCGCAGATTCGGTCCCGGCGCGTACGCGACGCGCTTCGTG
>JANNUM010000492.1:0-1803 GCA_031395235.1 Chloroflexota bacterium | reverse complement strand
ACTGCGGCGGCATCGACAAGGCGCTCTGGCTCATCGCGCACCCTCGCCCCGCAGCGCGGTCAGGCAACTCTCCAATGGCATCACCTCGGCCTTCTTCGCCAGTGCGTATCGCGCCTGACCGGGGCTCACGACGATGAGACGGTCGAGTTCCAGGTCCTGCAGCGCGACGGTCATCGATCGAGTGAGCACGGGCGCATCGCCGTACTTCACTTCGATCCCGATCCGCCGCCCACCCCGGACGAGCAGCAGGTCCAGCTCCGCACCCGCCTGCGTGCGCCAGTAGTACGCGTCGCGCTCGCCCGTCAGCGCAAGGACTTGCTCGACGACGTACGATTCCCATGACGCCCCGAGCTTCGGGTGTCCCTCGAGCGCGTCGAGACCCGGGATTCCGAGGAGCGCATGCAGTAGTCCCGTGTCCCTAACGTAGACCTTCGGCGACTTCACCTGGCGTTTTCCGAGGTTCACGAACCATGGTTGCAGCACCCGAACGACCAGCGCCGCGCCGAGCACATCGAGATGCCGGCGCACTGTGGTGTGCGCATCGCCCAGGGAGCGGCCGATCTCGGAGGCGTTCCAGATGCCGCCTGCGTGGTGCGCGATCATCGTCCAGAAACGCCGCATCGCCGGGGCCGGGACCCGCACACCCAGCTGCGCCAGGTCGCGTTCGAGAAAGGTGCGGATGAAATCCTCCCGCCAGCGCAGGCTCTCGCCCTCCGAGCGCGCAAGATATGACCTCGGGAATCCGCCCCGCAGCCACAGCCGCCGCATGCGCTCGGCGCCGACCTCCTCCACGGAGAATCCCCCCAGCTCCACGAATGCCACGCGTCCCGCGAGCGATTCGGAAGCCTGTTGCAACAGCTCCGGCGCGGCGCTTCCCAGGGTGAGGAATCGGGCCGGAAGGGGCACGCGGTCGGCCAGCACCCGTAGCACCGGGAAGATCCCGGGGCGGCGCTGGACCTCGTCGATCACGACGAGCCCGCGCAGACGCTCGAGCGCAAGCATCGGCTCCGCCAGGCGCGCAACGTCCACGGGATTCTCGAGGTCGAACCAGGCCGCGGCGCGCCGCGCGGCGAACTGGCGGGCGAGCGTGGTCTTGCCGCATTGGCGGGGGCCGAGCAGCGCCGCCACTGGGGCGGCCTTCACTGCCTGTCGGAGGGCAGCAAGGGGATGAGGGCGGTCGACGGTCATGCTCGTATATTGAGCGTCTATCGCTCAATATGCAAGTTGCTGCCCACACGCTCCGCGGAGCGTCAAGCCCTCACGGCCGGGTGACGCCTTGGGCGCAGAGCTGCACCCAACGCGGTTCCATCTTCCGCTTGGTCTCCGCCAGGTAGCGACAAGCCACATCCAGCCTGCCGCGACGCTGCACTATCGCAAGCATCTCGGCCGGATCCCGTCGCATTCCGGCGGCGACCATGGCTTCGACCGCCCGTTTGGCGGGCGCATTGATCTCATCGAAGGCCGCAAGCCCGTAATGCGCCACCACCCGTTGGGATTGAGGATTGGAGGGCCCCAGGCGAGCGGCATTTTCCAGGGCCAACTGAAACACATGCGACACATCTCCAACAAGATAGCGGGCCTCGGCAAGGTTGGCCCATGTGTTGGGCGAGATCGGCCTCAGGGTCAGCGATCTCACATAGTGCGCGGTGGCCTCCTGCAGTTTCGCAAAGTCGTCGAACCGTCGCGCCGCGAGCAGGCCGAGGAACTCCTCCGTCCAGGGGTTGCCGGGCTCGAGGTCCCGGGCGACCTGCAGCCGCTCCCACGTGGAAGACCACGACTGCATGGGCAGGGTGGACGTGCCCG
>JANNUM010000480.1:0-2998 GCA_031395235.1 Chloroflexota bacterium | reverse complement strand
TTGGTGTCGTTCATCACCGCTTGAAGGATCACGGCCTGCTCGTTCAGGACTTTCTGGATGTCCTCGTTCTTGATCACGATCCGCTGGAACGTGTCGAGCTGGACCTTGTTGAACTCATTGCCCTTGGCGCCGAGCCCGATCGGGAGCAGCGCGACCTTCGCATCCGCGTGCTTGGCCTGCTTCTGTACCCCGTCGGCCATGAGCTTGAGGTGCGGCGCCAGGTCCGTGGGCAGCGCCTGGGTCAATACCGGGAAGAACGACACGGCGGTGAGCGTCTTGCTCTGGACCCCGGGTGTCGTCATGTAGTCGATGAAGGCCTCGGCGCCTGCCTTGTTCGGCGTGCTCTTGGGGATCGCAAGTCCGGCCAGCACCGACATGTAGTACAGGCCCTTGGGGCCCTTTGGCGCCGGCGCGGCCACGAAGTCGTTCGGCTTCCCTTCGAACGCCTTGATGAGGCGCGCGACATGGTCGAAGCCGACCCAGACCTCGCCCGACAGCATCGACTCCTGCATGAAATCGATCTGGAGTGACTGCGGGTTGGTGTACTGCCACAGGTCCTTGAGGTCACGCCACAGCGTGGCTGCCTCGCTCGACTTGTACGTCGTAACAAGTCCGCCGGTGTACGCCGGATACATGTAGCCCTGGATCAGCCGGTGCAGCAACGACTTCGGTCCGGCGGGGAGACCGCAGCGTTTGCGGCCGCTCTTCTCCGCGATGTTCTTGCACCACTCGCTGAGCTGCGTGTAGGTGATGTTGTCGACGCTGGCTCCCGACGGGAGGTACTGCAGCGCCTGCTTGTTGACGCCGAGGATGTAGGTCGCCTGCATCCACGGGATGTAGATCTGCCGGGTGGTCCCAAGCTTGCCAAGCTCCATGAACTCCGCGGGGAATCCGCGGTCCTTGAGCTTCGTCGCGAGCGGCGTGAGGTCTTCGAACAGGTTCGGGTCGAGAGCCCCGAAGTCGCCGTGGAGCCCGCCGAGCACGCCGACGGTGCCCTTGCCCGCCTTCGCCTCAGCGACGATCCGGTCGGCGAACGGACCGGCATCTTCGCCGCGGTACTCGACCTTCGCGGCGGTGAAACCGGACAGGATCTGGCTCCGCAGCGCCTCGGACTCCGTCACGTTGTTGAGCTGCGTCGAGAGCATGACGAACGGGTCGCTCGAGACCGCAGCACCGGTAGCGCCGGGGCTGGTCGTTGGTGTGGCTGCGGGACCGCCACCGCACGCACTGGCGATGAGGCCGAGGGCGAGGGCAAATGCGGCTGGCGCTCGTAGGTATCGCATCAAGAATCCCCCTTCGCTGAGACTCCCGCGACTATATGCCTCTCAGTAAGACAGGGCCGCCTGCAGCACCTCGGCGGGGCGCCTCAGCGACTCGAACGCGTCGGCTGCCTGTTCGACCTTGTACGCGACGCGCGGGAGTTTGCCCAGCGCGACTTGACCCCGCCGCGCCAGGTCGACGCCGAAGGCTCGCAGCGCGCCGATCTCCCATCGTGGGTGGAGATTGCCGATCTGGCCTGACCGTACTTCGACCCCGTTGTGATGGAACTCGTCGCCGAGGAAGAGACCGGCGGCCTCCCCCTGATAGAAACCGACGGCGACGACTGTCCCGCGCCGGCGCACTACGCGGATAGCGTCGTGCAGCGCGCGTGTGCTCCCCGAGCATTCGAACGCAACGGGAATGCCGTCGGGGCCGTGCTCGCGTTTGAGGCGCTGCGCAACGTCCTCGCCCGCCGCGTCCAGCGGCACCAGTCCGAGCGACTGCGCGATGGCGAGCCGCTGCGGCAGGCGATCGACCGCGTATACCGTCGTCGCGCCCGTCGCGCGCGCGACCTGCGCGAGGATCAGCCCGACCGGCCCGCAACCGAAGACGACCGCCGGCGCGCCCGCGTGCCGCTCTTCGGCAAACGCGACGGCGTTCACCGCGATGGGCAGCATCTGCGCGAGGTCGGCGCCGTCCTCGAACGACAGCTCCGTCGGCAGAAGCTGCGCGCGCGCATCCGCGAGAGAAAGCGTGGTGAACTCGGTGTGCCGCCACTTGCCAAAGACGCGCGTGCCCGGCGGCACGTCCGTGTCACTGCTCGCGACGACCGTTCCGGCCGCGCGGTACCCGAACACGATGGGGTGATCCTGCGTCGGCGTGCCCGGTGTAAAGACGCGGAGCTCGGGATCCCAGGTCTTGTGAAGGTACGGGTTGCTCGCATCGCGCCCGACGTACGTCATCTCGGTCCCGGGACTGATCACCGACAGCTCGGTCCGCACGCGCACCATCCCCGGCGCGAGCGCGCCGAGTGGATAGACGTGGCATTCGACGGCGCCACTCTCCGTGATGCGGACGGTGCGGCCCCCGATCTCGCCGCGCTCCGCGAGACGATCGGCCAGTCTCACACGAGGCCCGCTTCGGCGATCTTCGATCGCACGTACGCGACGGACGGCGGCAGCACCGCATCGGCGTCGCCGGACAGCCCGGCGAGCTCGAACGATGCGTAGCCCCGGTATTTGAGGCGCGCCAGCGCCGCGAAGACCGGCACGAGGTCGAGGTGGCCGCGACCGGGCTCGTACCGCTGCGAGTCGGCGAGATGGAGGTACGCGAGCCACTCCCCCGCCGACTCGAGTGCCGCGCCCAGGTCGGCCTCCTCGATGTTCATGTGGAACACGTCGCCCATGACGAACACCGCCGCGCTGCCGATGCGCTCGCGCAGGCGCAGCGCGTCGGCGATGGTGACGCAGAGGTCGTTCTGATAACGGTTGATCGGCTCGACATAGAGCTTCGCGCCGGCGCGCTCCGCCCGCGAGGCGAGTCCCCGCATGCCTTCGACGAAGATCAATTCGTCCGCGTCACGCGCGCGGCCGGTGCCGATGTTCGGCAGATGGCGTGTGCGACCCCAGATCGGCACGATGACACAGCCTGTCGCGAGCTCGCCGGCGAGCGCGATGAGATGCGCCAGATCCTTGCGCGCCAGGCGGATCTTCTCGGGATCGGGATCGATGAGCCAACC
>JANNUM010000240.1:0-12702 GCA_031395235.1 Chloroflexota bacterium | reverse complement strand
CCATGAGGTTCCGAGCACCAAGAGACTCCCGGGTCCTCCGCCCATCGCGCTACACGGATAACCGTGGTGGATCACCCAGAAATACCGCTCGCTATCTCCGCGCGTCCAGAGCCAGAGTTTCGGCACCTGGCGCTTCGCGTCATCTCGCATCCGTCAGCGGACGAGGGTCGGCCGCGGGGGAGTCGTTAGAAGCACTTGACGCGTACTCCGTTTCCTGTGATGCTCAGCACAAGGAATGAGGATTTCTAGTGATTCAGGGGAGAGGTGGCAGGGGCTGCTGGGCTCCGACTACGTCGACCCACGCGATCTAAAGCCTTCCAGCCGGCTCCGAGCCTTTGCGGCCGCCTATCTCCAGGATCTGCGCGACAAAGGTCGCGGCGAGCGGACGATCCCGAAGTACGCGGCCTATCTGCACGACTTCTGCGCCTTCCTCGAGCGAGACGGCAAGAGGCCGCGGATCGCGGATCTCGACATCCGCTCGCTCAAGGCCTATGGAAGTCACCTGACACGCCGCCAGGCCCGCGGGGGCACCGCGAAGGGCAAGCGCTCGATCTCCGCGGCCACCAAGAACCTCCATCTGATCGCGCTCCGGGGCCTCCTGAAGTTCGGCGTCCTCCTCGATCTCCCGGTACCGGGCCCTGAGAAGGTCGAGCTCGCGAAGGCGGCGCAGCCGAGCCCGGACGCGCGGCACCTCGCCCAGGAGCGCGTGAAGCGACTCCTGGACGCCTGTGACACGGCGACGGACGACGGCGTCCGCGCCCGGGCGTTGCTCGAGTTCATGCTCGCGACGGGCTGCCGCGTCTCCGAGGTCATCGGGCTCGACCGCCGGCAGCTTGAGCTCGCACGTGAGGCGCGCACGCCGGCGGATGGCATCCGCGTGGTGGACGAAGTCACTGTGCTCGGCAAAGGCAACCGCCACCGGCGTGCGTACCTCTCACCGCCCGCACGGGAGTGGACTCAGAGATACCTCGCGCTGCGGAGGGATGAGGATCCTGGGTTGTTCGTGACGCGCAAGAAGAGCGCCGACGGCTCGTACCGCATGACCGTCTGGACCGCTGAGCGCATCGTGCGGGATGCCGCGAAGCGCGCGGGACTCGCGGAAGATGTCTCGCCGCACTGGCTGCGCCACGCCGCGATCACGCTGTGGGCCGCGGCAAGCTTGCCATCGGCGCAGCGCCTGGCCGGTCACCGTCAGATCGCGACAACGCAAAGATATCTAGGAACGAGCGACGCGGAGCTCAAGGCCTTCTACAAGAAGCACGTTGGTTGATAGCATTCAGATAGCCCTGCTATCATCGCTGGCATGCGTCAGTTGATCACGCGGATAGATGACGATCTCCATCATCGTTTGAAGCGTCGCGCGTCTGTGGAAGGCAGGTCGGTGAATGCGATGGTCAGCGACATACTCCGTCGGGCCGTCGTAGCGCACGACCAACGCGAACTCGTGCGCGCTCGTCTTCGCGCCCTGGGCCGTCTGGCGTTCGTGCCTCGTCCGCGAAAGGCTCCGTCCCGTAGCGCTGCGCTGCGATTGGCGCGAGGTACTGGTTCGTCCGTGAGTGAGGCGCTCGAGGCGGAGCGCAGCAGACGGTGAGCCTCATCTACGCGGACAGCAGCGCTCTCGTCCGCGCTTACTTTCCGGACGAGCCTGACCATGCCGAACTGCGAGCGCTCTTGTTCGAGGGTAACGAGCCAGTGGTGACGAGCGAGATCGCACGTCTTGAGCTCGCGAGCGCTGCGCGCGCGGCATCGGTCGGCGGCCGTCTGTCTCGGTGGAGCGAACTGTTGGCACGGTTCGATGTGGATCTCGCTGAGGGTGGGCCAATTGGCCCGATCGGCTTGCGGCCGGACTTGATTCTCCCGGCGGCTTACCGTCTCGTGGTTGAGCATCGCTTGCGGACGCTGGACGCGATACATCTGGCGGTGTGCGTCGAAGAATGCCCCGCGTTCGCGGGTGACGACACCATCGTCTTCGTGACGCGCGACAACGAACAAGCAGCGGCGGCGCGCGCATTGGGTCTCACAACAGGTTAAGCGGTAGCCAGACGCTATAACCTTCACGACCTCGACCTCACCCAATGAGTTGTGGACGCGTTCTTCCCGTGAGGGACAGGTTTACAGCACCCTATGCCCGTGCTATGACACGTCGGCTGCCGGTGGCTAACTGGCGCAGCAAGGGGAGGCGGAAATGCCAGCATCTTTGTTCGATCGGCTTGGCGGCAAGGCCGCGATCACCGCGGTCGTGGCCGATTTCAGGAAACGGGTGGAGAAAGATGCGCGCATAAACGCGAAGTTCGCGAGAAGCGACCTTCCTCGCCTCGAGGCGATGCTCCTCGATCAGGTCGGCGAGGCGACTGGTGGACCGTTCCGTTACACCGGCAGGAACATGCGTGAAGCGCACCAGGGCATGGGCGTGACGACCGGTGAGTTCAACGCCCTGGTCGAGGATCTTGTAGCGACGCTGAACGGATTCAAGGTCCCAAAGGCCGAGCAGGACGAGCTGCTCGGGATTCTCGGGCCGCTGAAGACGGAAATCGTCGAAGTGGAGTCGAGCGCGACGGCGACGCCTCTGCCCGACGCGTATCAGGCAGCCCCGCCGCTGGCCAAGGCGTAGCGGCCGCGGCCGCTCGCGCCAGCTGAGGTCTTTCGCGCCGCGCTTACCGGGCGGTCCATCCCGCGTCGATGACCTGCGTCGCGCCGGTGATGCCGCCTGCCTCGTCCGAACAGAGGAAGCGCACGTACGCGGCGACCTCGGACGGCTCGAGCAGCCGCTTGAGAGCCGCGGGCGCGAGCATGATGTCGCGGACGACCGCGTCCTCGCTGATCCCGTGCACCTTCGCCTGATCGGCGATCTGCTTCTCCACCAGCGGCGTGCGCACATAGGATGGGCACACGGCGTTCACGGTCACGCCTTTCTCGGCCGCCTCAAGGGCGACGGCCTTGGTGAAGCCGACGAGCCCGTGCTTCGCCGCGACGTACGCGGACTTGTACGGCGACGCGACGAGGCCGTGCACCGATGCGATGTTGACGATGCGGCCCCAGCTCTTGGCGTACATGTGCGGTAGAGCGGCGCGCGTCAGGTAGAAGGCGCCGAACAGCATGATGCGGACGAGCCGCTCCCAGGTCTCGACCGGGAACTGCTCGACCGGCGCGACGTGCTGCAACCCGGCGTTGTTCACCAGGATGTCGACACCGCCGAAATCGCGGACCGCCCGCGCCACGAGCGCCTCGCAGTCTGCCTGCTTCGCGATATCCGCGCGCTGGAATATCCCAGTCGAGAAGTCCGCGGCGACGCGCTCGCCCTCTTCTACATTCAGGTCTGCGAATAGCACACGCACGCCCTGCGCGGCGAGATCGGTCGCGATGGCGCGGCCGATGCCGCTCGCTGCGCCGGTCACGATGGCCGCTCGGCCGCTCATCGGACGCGCAGTCTAGGTTCTGATCCGACTTCCCTATCGCTGCGTATCAGTTCCTTGGCGGTCTAGGCGAAAAAGGGAGGACCAGATGCGGAAGCGGCGTTTGTTCAGCGCGCTCATCTTCGTGATCCCCGCGGTGCTTGCGGTCGCGACAATTGCGGTCGCGGGCGACGGCGGAAACAGGAACTTCAGGGCAGGCATGATCGGTTACCAGGAGGTCCCGGCGATCTCAACGCTCGCCACGGGCAGATTCCAAGCCGAGCTGGTCAACGACAACACGCTGGAGTATCAGCTGTCCTTTAGCGCCAGTGAGCTTGGCACCGTGACGCAGGCGCACATCCACTTTGGTCAGCGCAGCGTTAACGGCGGCATCGTCGTGTTCTTGTGCTCGAATCTCGGGGACAGACCGGCTGGGACGCAGGCATGCCCAGCGTCGGGCAGCGTGTCGGGAACGATCACGTCGGCAAACGTACTTCCTCAGCAGGGCATCGCCACAGGCGAGTTCAACGAACTCGTCCGTGCGCTTCGTGCGGGAGTCGCGTATGCGAACGTCCACAGCACCACGTTCCCCGGCGGCGAATTCCGCGGCCAGATCAATGACCGTCGCGGCGACAACGACAACGATGATGACGACGACGACGACGACTAAGCGCAGCTAACAAGTTACCTGCCGATGACGAGCCGGGGCCTACCGTGTGACACACGGCAGCCCCGGCTCACTGTTTCGTGAAGAATGCCACCGGATCGAGCTCCGCCCCCGATGGCAGCGCCGCGACGGATGCGATCACATTGGCGGTCACGCCGCGGTCGTAGAACGTGCGCCATGAAGATGCGCCTTCGCCGACGGTCTTGAAGAGCGGCGTGCCAGCCTCCGCGCGGTCGCCGTCCTTGACGAGCAGCTCCGTGTCGGCGTTGAGCGCGCCGGGACGGAAGATGATCCGACGGTCGGCCGACTGGAGCGTCACGTACGGGAAGAACGGCAGCGACGGAACGAACGAGCCGACACGCACCTCACCGTCGATGAGCTGATACAGGCGCACCTGCACGGTGCCCGCGATCGGCGCGAGATACACGTAGTCCACGGGCGCACGCAGCGCTGCGTAGCGCCTGCCGCTGTTCGTGTACGCCGCCGCAGTGAGCGGATCGGGCGTCGGGGTCGGTGTTGGCGCGGGCGTCGCCCGTGGCGCCGTCGGCGATGGGGCCGACGTTGTCGGAGGAGGAGGCGGCGGAGTGGGGGTCGCTGTGGCGACCACGCTGGTGTCAGGCACGAGTGCCGATGGCGACGACGTCGCGGGGGCGCCACTTCCCTGCCCCGCCGCAAACTGGCTCACGACGAAGGCGAGCACGAGCACGCTCATACCAAGTCCGACGCCGATGGCGGCGTTGCCGATCGTCTGCAGCGCCGAGCGCTGCTCAGCCGACAGCGGCACTAGGCCGCGACCGGTCCAGCGATCTCTTCCAAAGAACGTCCCTTTGTCTCTTCAGCGAGCACCCACACGTTGAGCGCGGTCACGAGGAGCACGACCATGAATAGGGCAAACACACCTGACTGACCCAACGTCGGTACCAGCACTGGTGTTAGGAACGGGCCGATGATCCCGCCGATACGCCCGACGGCGGCCGCGATGCCCGCGCCGGTCGCACGGATCGCGGTCGGGTAGAGCTCGGGCGAGTACGTGTAGACGATGCCCCAAGCGCCAAGGTTGAAGAAAGACAGCAGTGCCGCGTACACGAACGCGTCGGTGCCGGTGCCGGAGTTTCCGAACAGGAACGCGGCGGCCGCCGTTCCGAGCAGGTACGTAATGAGCGTCGGCTTGCGACCCCAGCGCTCCACCAGCCACGCCGCGCTGAAGTACCCGGGGATCTGCGCGATCGTCGAGAGGAAGAAGAACTCGTTGCTGCGCACCTCAGACAGGCCGCGCGCTGCGAGCAGTGACGGGACGTAGAGGAAGATGCCGTAGTAGGTGAAGACGATGCCGAACCAGAGGATCCACAGCATCGCGGTGCGCCTCGCGTACGCGGGGCTCCACAGCTCCGCGATGCTCGTGCGCCCCGAGCGTACGGGAGCGACCGCGGCACCGAGCGTGAGCAGCGCCGCGCCGCCGGCGCGCTCGACGCGGCGTACGACGGCGTCAGCCTCGGCGGTGCGGCCGCGCTCCGCGAGGAATCGCGGCGACTCGGGCAGCGCGTTTCGCAAGTACGCCACGTACAACGCCGGCAATGCGGCCACGACGAACGCGCCGCGCCAGCCCCACTGCGGTAGGACATAGAGCGCGACCAGGCCGGCGGCGAGCGTGCCGTAGGCCCAGAAGGACTCGAGGAGCACGATCATCCGACCGCGCTGCGCGCGCGGCGAGAACTCCGAGACCAGCGTCGCGACGACCGGGAGCTCACCGCCGAGGCCGAGTCCGGCGACGACGCGTGCCGCGAGCAGCGTCTCGAACGTCGGCGCGAGCGCGGAGAGCACCGCGCCGGCCGAGAACAGGATCAGCGTCGCCTGGAAGATGAGGCGGCGTCCGTAGCGGTCGGCCAGGCGCCCCGAGATCGCGGCGCCGAGGAACATGCCGACGAACCCGGCGCTCGCGACGAGGCCGACCTGCGCCGGCGCGAGCGAGAACTCCTTGGTGATCGGCGCGACGAGGAAGCCGATGAGTAGCACGTCCATCGCGTCGAACATCCAGCCCAGCCCGCTCGTGACGAGGAGCTTCCAGTGAAAGCGATTCAGCGGCACGCGGTCGAGACGCGCGACGAACGTCTCCGCGCTCATGCGCCGAGACAGCCCTCCGCCGCGAGCAGCTCCGCGTTCAGCACCGACGCGCCGGCCGCGCCACGGATGGTGTTGTGGCCGAGCACGACGAACTTCATGCCGAGGACCGGGTCCTCGCGCACGCGGCCGACGACGACGGACATGCCGTTGCCGGCCATGCGGTCGCGCACGGGCTGCGGCCGGTCGCGCTCGTCGCGCACGACGATCGGCTGCTTCGGGGCGCTCGGCAAGTCGAGCACCTGCGGGCGTCCCTTGAACCCGCGCATCGCCCCCGTCACCGCGCCGACATCAGGGCGGCCCCGCAGCGCGACGCTCACTGTCACGGTGTGGCCGTCACGCACGCTGACGCGGTTGCAGTGGGCGGAGAACGGGAATTCGGCGTCCTTGAACACCTTGCCGTCCCAGGAGCCCAGGAACTTCTTCGTTTCCTGTTCCATCTTCTCCTCCTCTTCGCCGATGAACGGCACGACGTTGTCGAGCGCATCGAGTGACGGCACCCCGGGATAGCCGGCGCCGGAGAGCGCCTGCAGCGTGGTGACGACCACGCGCTCGATGCCGAACGCGCGATGCAGGGGCGCGGCGGCGAGCGTGAACGTGATCGCGGAGCAGTTCCCGTTCGTGACGATCGAGCCGGTCCAGCCGCGCTTGCTTCGCTGCAGCTCGAGCGCGTTGGCATGCTCGGGATTTACTTCGGCGATGATGAGGGGGACGTCCTCGTCCATGCGGTGCGTCTTCACGTTGGAGAAGACGTGATGGCCGGCCTTCGCGAGCGCGGACTCCCACTGCTCGGCGGCTTCGCTCGGTAGCGCTGAGAAGCAGATCTCAGCATCGATCTCGGCTCGCGTCGATTCGAGACGCATGTCGGCGATCGCGGCGGGCATGTCCTCGCCGAAATGCCACGGTGTCACGTCGCCGTAGCGCTTGCCGGCGTTGCGCTCGGACGTCGTGAGCGCGGCGAGCTCGAACCACGGATGCCCCGAGAGCAGGCTGATGAAGCGCTGCCCGACCGTGCCAGTGGCGCCGAGGACCGCGACCTTGCGCTTTCGCATCGCTCTAAGTGTGACGCACGCGGGCCGTGGAGTCTCGCTAAGAGCGGTGAAATTCCTCGTGCACCGCGAGCACGGCCTTGTCGCGCTCGGACTCGGCGACGACGAGCGAGATGTTCAGCTCGCTCGAGCCCTGCGCGATCGCCATCACGTTCACCCCGGCGCGGCCGAGGGCACCGAAGACGCGCGCCGCCACGCCGGGCGTGCCGCGCATCCCCTCCCCCACCGCGGCCACGATCGCCACGGGAGCCTCGACGCTGACTCGCTCGACGTCGTGGCGCCGCAGCTCAACGCTGAACATGCGCTCGAGCGCCGGCCGGAGGCGTTCGGCGCCCTCGGCGGGCACGACGAGACAGATCGAGTTCTCGCTCGAGGACTGGCTGATCATGAGAACGTTCACGCGCTCCGCCGCGGTCGTGTCGAACACGCGAGCCGCGAAGCCGGGAACACCGCTCATGCCGGCACCTTGCACGGTGATGAGCCCCAGCCCGCCGAGCGACGTCGTCGCCTTCACGACGCTGCCGTCGAACACCGGGTCGGCGGTGATCGTCGTTCCCGGATGCTCGGGGGCGAACGTGTTGAGGATGCGGACCGGGATGCGCGCCTCGATCGCCGGAAGCACCGTTCGAGGGTGGATCACCCTCGCGCCGAAGTACGAGAGCTCCGCGGCCTCGGCGTACGACACGCGCTCGAGGGATTTCGCGCCGCGCACGATGCGCGGATCCGCGCTCATCACGCCGTTGACGTCGGTGTAGATGAGGAGCGCGTCCGCGTTGAGCGCCGCCGCGAGCACCGCCGCGGAGTAATCGGAGCCGCCCCTCCCCAGCGTCGTCGTCACGCCGCCCGAGGTGGATGCGACGTAACCAGTGATGACGGGCGTCACACCGGCCTTGAGCAGCGGCAGGACCTCTTGGTGCACTCGAGTCTTCGTCTCGTCGAGAAGCGGGTTCGCGTGCCCGAACGCGTCGTCGGTGATGAGCAGGCCCTCCGCCGACAGCGACCGCGCTTTCGTGCCGCGCGCGTTGAGAAGGGCGGCAACGATCGGTGCGGAGATCTTCTCGCCGTAGGTGACGATCGCATCGAGGCTGCGGGGAGTGCATTCGTGGAGGATCGCGACGCTTCGCAGCAGCGAGATCGTCCGCTCCGTGAGATCCGTGATCTCACCCAGCGCATCGCCGCCCCCGACGCCGAGAAGATCGGCGACGAGGTTCGCGTGCGCCTTCGCCAGGTCATTCACGATGCGGTCGGCGACGGAGGCCTCGCCGTTCGCGGCTTCGCGTGCCGCCGTGTGCAGCGCATCGGTGGTCCCCGCGGTCGCGGAGACCACGACGACTCGGTCACCATTCGTTCCGCCGACGATGCGCGCCACGCTCTCCAGCGCGGTGGGCGAGGCCACGGAGGTCCCGCCGAACTTGAGGACGGTGCGCGTCAACGCATGGCTCGGGCGATCGCGATCACGTCGCCGAGTATGGCCGAGGCGGTGGCGTCGCCGCCCGCGCCCGGTCCGCTGAACACGAGGCGACCCGCGAGATCCGTCTCGATCGTGACGACGTTCGTCGGTCCTTCCGCAGCACCTTCGGGCGAGCTCGCGGGGACCTCTTCGGGGCCGACGCGAGCCTTGGTCGCGCGTTCTCCAAAGTCCGCGGTCGCGAGGTAGCGGACCTTCGCGTCGCGCGATGCGGCGCCCTTGACGGTGTCCACCGACAGCCCGCGCAGCGTCGTCCGCCGCACGTTGTCGGGATGGAAGTGCCGCCCTTCGAGCAGGCTGATGAGGATCGAGAGCTTGTATGCGGCGTCGAAACCGTCGACGTCCGCAGTGGGGTCGGCTTCGGCGTAGCCCTTCGCGATCGCCTCCTCGAGCGCCGCGTCGAACCCGAGTCCGGACTCCATGCGCGAGCAGATGTAGGTCGTCGTTCCATTGAGCAAACCGCGCACGACGCGTGGGCGCGATGCGGCGAGCATGCGCGTGCCGGCGATGAGCGGGATCGCCGCCGCGACCGCGGCCTCGAAGCGCAGCTCGCGCTTCGCGAGCTTGGCCGCCTCGTGGAGCGCGTTCCACTCCTTCGCCACGAGCTCCTTGTTGGCGGTGACGACGTGACGGCCGCGCTCGAAGGCCGCGAAGTGGAGATCACGCGCGGGCGATGTGCCGCCGATGACCTCGATGACGATGTGGACGTTCGGATCCTCGAGCAGCCGGAACGGATCGGTCGTGACGGCGAGATCGCCGGCGTCACGCGCCTTACGCCGATCGCGCACCGCGGCCCCGAGCAGCCGTAGCGGACGGCCTGCGGCAGCGTCGAGGCGCTTGCCGCGGTCGGCGAACGCGCGCGCGACGGATGAGCCCACCGTACCGAGTCCGAGCAGCGCGACGCCGACCGGGGCGCTCATCCGATCGCGTCCTCGAGAAGGTCGAGTGCGGCGCCGACGCTCGCGAGACGATTGCCCGCGCGGTCGAACGTCCACTGGTGCTTCTTCACCGCGCTGTGCTTGTCGCTGTCGACGGCCACGTACGTCAGGCCGACCGGTTTTCCGGGCGTCGCCCCGCCGGGCCCGGAGATGCCGGTGATGCCGAGGCCGATCTTCGCGGCGAGCCGTGAGCGCGCCCCGCGCGCGAGCGCGCCCGCGACGACCGACGAGACGGCGCCGTGCGAGTGAATGAGCTGCGGCGCGACGTCGGCGAGGATCTCCTTCGCCTCGTTGCTGTACACGACGGCACCGCCACGGAAGTAATCGCTCGACCCGCCGTGCGCAGTGAGGACGGCCGCAAGCAGGCCACCGGTGCAGGACTCGGCCGCGGCCACCGTCAGCTTGCGGCGGCGGAGCTTGACGTGGAGAGCGGCCATGCGCTCCACAAGCTCGTCGAACGTCGGCGCGCGTTTGGCGGGCATGTGCGCGAGGTTAAGTGAACCGGCGTCTCACGTGGGGTAGATACGCGGGCAAGGTCAGGACGCCGATGAGCGCCGCGACGGTGAGGAGCACCGCCCCGACGTCAGCGGCCGCCTGGGTCGGCCGCGCGATGAGCAGGGCGAGCGCGCCCATCTCACACGCGGTCTTCACTTTGGCGGCTACCGAGGCGTGCGTCTGGAAGCCCTTCCGGTACCGGAGCACGCGGATTGCGGCGACGGACACCTCCCGCGAGACGATGATCGCCGCGATCGCGGGCGGCGCCCAGCCGACGAGGGCGAGCGCGATGAGTGTCAGGAGGACCAGGGCCTTGTCCGCCAGAGGATCGAGGATCATGCCGTGACCCTCCGCGCTCCCACCGCGGCGAGCCAGGAAGCCGTCCAGGGCGTCGGATGCCGCCGCGAGTCCGAAGAGCATCAGTGCCAACGTTCGCTCGCTGTAGCCGAGCGCGATGAAGATCGGTATGCCGGCGACCGCGCGAAAGAGGGTCAACGCGTTCGCGATGGTCACGGCGCCGTGTAGACGCGCTCCACGACGATCGCGGCGGTTTCGCCGGTGGGCGATCGGCCGCCGCCGGCCGCCTCCAGTCGCACGGTGCGCGACACCCGTCCGACCTTGCCGGTCGTGTCCAGCACCTCGACCACGATGTGGTTCGAGCCGCGGCTGAGCCGGACGTTCACCGCGAACGTGCCGTCCGCGTTGGGCTTGATGTCGGCGATGGTCAGCGGCCCCGGGAAGACCTGCACCGTGACGCGTCCCTCGGGAACCGTGCGACCCTTCACGACGAAGTCGGCTGACAGCGCGATCGCATCCGAAGCGGGTTCGGTCACCTCGATCCTCGGAGGCACCGCGAAAGAGACGAACTGGTAGTAGAGGTAGCTCACGAACAGCACGATGCCCGCGAGCACGACCACCGGGACGAGCACCGCGGGCGTGAAGATGAGACTGCGCCGGGCGATCGGGTTCAGTGGCTTGAAGGTGCGCGGCGCGTCGGGCAGGTCGCGCTCCTGGTGGAATTGCACGACGAGCTCCTCCGTGGGGAGCTCGAGGTACTCGGCGTAGTTACGCAGGAACCCCTTCGTGTACACGGAGCCCGGCAGCGTCTGGTAATCGCTGTCCTCGAGCGCCTTCAGGAACTTCTCGCGGATGCGCGTATCGGATGCGGCCTGCTCGAGCGTGATGCCCTTCTTCTCGCGCTGCGCGCGAAGCGTCTCGCCGAACCGCGCCACCTTTACTCCTCGCCGGGCCGGGCCGAGCCGTACACCTCACGGAACTTGCCTGGTCCGCGGTCAGGCCCGACGACTCCGTTGCGCTCCATGATGTCGATGAGCCTGCCGGCGCGAGCGAATCCGATCGTCATCTTGCGCTGAAGCATCGAGACCGAGGCTTTGCCCTCATGGTGAATGATCTCGACCGCCTCTTCGTAGCGCTCGTCGTCGATGTCCTCGCCCTCGGACTCGCGGCGTGTGAGCCGGTCGGGTCCTTCGAGGACCTTCGCGTGTCTGTCGTACGAGGTACCACCTTGCAGTGTCCAGTGACGGCTGATGAGCTGGATCTCGTGGTCCGACACGTACACGCCCTGCGCGCGGATCGGCTTCGCGAGGTCGGGACGCAGGACGAGCATGTCGCCACGTCCAAGGAGCTTCTCCGCGCCGGTCATGTCGATGATGGTGCGCGAGTCGACCGCCGACGCGGTAGCAAACGCGATGCGAGCCGGGATGTTCGCCTTGATGAGGCCGGTGATGACGTCCACCGACGGCCGCTGCGTACCCAGGACGAGGTGGATGCCGGTCGCGCGCGCCAGCTGCGCGACGCGCGTGATCTGCTTCTCCACCTGGATCGGCGCCTGCAGCATGAGGTCGGCGAGCTCGTCGATGACGAACACGACGTACGGGATGCGGTCCGAGCCGGTGTGCTTCTCGTTGTATTGGCCGATGTTCCGCGAGCTCGTGCGGGCGAACAGCCGGTAGCGGCGGTCCATCTCCCCCACCAGCCAGAAGAGGGCGTTGAGGATCTTCTCCGCGTCGGTCATCACCGGCGCGATCAGGTGCGGCACATCGCCGAAGGCGGTGAAGTCGACCCGCTTGAGATCGCCGATGAGCAGGCGCACGTCGTCGGGCGTCGCGCTCAGCAGCAGACTGCAGAGGATCGAGCTGATGTTCACGCTCTTTCCCGAGCCCGTCTGACCCGCGACGAGCAGGTGCGGCATCGCGCCAAGATCGAGCACGATCGGCGCGCCCGCGACGTCGCGCCCGAGCGCGACGGTGAGCTTTGACGGCGAGGCGCGGAAGATCGCCGTCTCGACGACGTCACGCAGCGACACCAGGCCCACCGCGAGGTTCGGGACCTCGATGCCCACGACGCTCTTGCCGGGGATCGGCGCCTCGATCCGCAGCGTGCGCGCCGCGAGCGCGAGCGCGAGATTGTCGTTGAGCGACTCGACGCGCGAGAGCAGGACACCGGGCGCGATCTTGAGCTCGTAGCGCGTCACGACCGGACCGGGCGTGACCTCGACGACCTTCGCGGCGATGTTGAAGTGCGCGAGCGTCTGCTCGATGACCTCCGCGCTCTT
>JANNUM010000420.1:0-3433 GCA_031395235.1 Chloroflexota bacterium | reverse complement strand
GCCTGCGCCATCGTGAGCCTCATCGCGGAGTGCGTACAGTACAACCTCCGATGATGAACACACCGCGCATTCGCATCGGCACCGCTCCGATCAGCTGGGGCGCATGCGAGATCCCGAAGTGGGGCGATCAGCTTCCGTATGCGCAGGTGCTCGACGAGATGGCCGCATGTGGATACGAGGGCACCGAGCTCGGCCCATGGTCGTACCTTCCGACCGATCCCGCGACGCTCCGGCGCGAGCTCGACGCGCGCAAGCTCGCTCTCGCGGGCGCGTTCTGTCCGGTGACACTGCACGATCGCGGTCGGCGCGCCGCGTCGCTGCGCAGCGCACGTGCGACGATCGATCTGCTCGCAGCGGCGGGCGCGCCCGTGCTCGTCCTCGCCGAAGCGGGCGACGAGCGGCGCTCCGCGATCGCCGGCCGCGTGCCCGCGGACGGCTCGGCGGGTTTCAGCCACGGCGAGTGGCGACGCTTCAGCGACGGCGTGAACGATGTCGCGCGCTACGCGCGCGAGCGTGGGCTCGTCACCGCGTTCCATCCGCACGCCGCGAGCTACGTCGAGCGGCCCGATGAGATCGCGCGTCTCATGCGCGACACCGATCCCACGCTGGTGGGGTTGTGCCTCGACACCGGCCACATCGCGTACGGCGGCGGCGATCCGGCGGAGATCGCGCGCACGCACGCGCGGCGCGTGCGGCACGTGCACCTCAAGGACATGAGACGTGAGGTCCGGGCAGATGTGCTCGCGCGACAGCTCGACTTCCGCGACGCCGTTGGCCTGGGTGTGTTCGCGCCGCTCGGCGACGGGTCGCTCGATCTGCGCGGCACGCTCAGCGCGCTGCGTGCGGTCGGGTACGCCGGCTGGCTCATCGTCGAGCAGGACGTGCGACTGGGCGTGAGCCCGATCGCGGCGCCGCTGCGCGACGCGAAGCGCAGTCGCGCGTACCTGACCGAAGTGCTCGCGGCGTGACCGTCGACGCGTACGTTCTCGGTCGCGTCGGCGCCGACCTGTATCCGCTGCAGCTGAACACTCCGCTCGAAGAGGTGCGCACCTTCGAACGGTTCGTGGGCGGTTTCGCCGGCAACGTGTCGACCGGTCTCGCACGCCTGGGTGTGCGCACCGGCATCGTCTCCGCCGTAGGTGACGACGGGCACGGGCGCTTCATCCGCCGCTTCCTCGAGGCCGAGGGCGTCGACTGCGCCGCGCTGCATGTCCATCCGACGCTGCGTACCGCGCTGGCGTTCTGCGAGGCGTGGCCGCCGGACGACTTCCCGATCACCTTCTATCGCACGCCGACCTGTCCTGACTGGGAGATCAGCGGCGCTCAGCTTCCTGACGATCTCGCGACAGCGCGTCTCCTGTACGCGTCCGGGACCGGCCTCGCTCGTGAGCCCAGCCGCGCGACGACGCTCGCCGCGCTCGAGCGCTCTCGCCGGCGAGCGATCTTCGATCTCGATTGGCGCGAGGTGCTTTGGGAGGACGTTCGCGAGTACCCCGAGCTCGTGTTGCGCGCCGCGTCGCTCTCCATGGTCGTGGTCGGCGGCGCCAGCGAGTTCGTCGCCGCGGCGCTGGATCCGCGGGATCTGCTGAAGCGCGGCCCAGATACCGTCATCGTGAAGCGGGGCGCGCAGGGCGCGACGGTCATCGATGGGCGTGGCTCGCGCGACATACCTGGACTCGCGGTGCCGGTCGTGAACGGGCTCGGCGCGGGTGACGCATTCGGCGCGGGACTCGGCGCGGCGCTGCTGGCGGGCCGCAGTGCCGATGAGGCCGTGCGCCGCGCGAACGCGGCTGGCGCGATCGTCGCCTCGCGCCTCGCCTGCAGCACCGCGATGCCGAACACATCGGAGATCGACGGACTGCTGAGCGGTGGCAGCGTGGTCGACGGTGCAGTCGTCGCGCCATGATCGCGAGCATCGCGTCACCACGCGGTGCGGTGTGCGGCCTGGCGCTTGATCACCGCGACAGTCTGCGGGTGGCGGCGCGCAGGCACGGCTATCCCGACGACGCGGCCTCGCTCCGCGCGCTCAAGGTCGAATTGGTGCGCGGGCTCGCACGGCTGGCCACCGTCGTTCTGCTCGATGTCGAGCTCGGCCTTGACGCGTTCACCGAGCTTGAGGGCACGCCGCTCGTCGTGCCGCTCGAGGCGCAGGGCTACGAGTCACTGGGTGAGGGCCGTATCACGACGCTCCTGGGTGACGTGGATCCCGCCCGCGCGCGAGCGCTCGGCGCGATCGGATGCAAGCTGCTGCTCCCGTACCGGCCCGACCTGGGAGACGCCGCACGGATCCAGGACGAGATGGTCGCGCGCGTCGTCGCCGAATGCCGCGCGGCAGGGGTGCTCTCGATCATCGAGCCCATCGTGTATGGCGAGGTGCCCGAGCTCGGCACCGCGGTGACCGAGACGGCGCGTCGACTCGCGCGCCTCGGGCCCGACGTGCTGAAGCTGCAGTACCCCGGAAGCGCACGCCTTTGCGAAGTGCTGACGCGCACCTGCGGCGCGGTCCCGTGGGTGCTGCTCGGCGGCGGCACGGACGAGGACACCTTCATCGTCCAGCTTCGTGACGCGATGCACGGCGGCGCGCGCGGCTACATCGTCGGCCGCACCGCGTGGGACGCCACTCTCGTCCCGGACGACGACGATAAGAGGCGAGCGGTCTCGGAGCGTGCCGCCTTCCTGGCGCGAGCGGTGGAGGTCGCCGAGGGGCGCTAAGGTCGCGGGAACAAGTGCGCCGCGTCGGTTGTTCCACCGACAGCGCCCGGGAGGACAAGATGCAGATCAAAGAGCTCGGCCATCTCGTGCTGTATGTCAAGGATCTGGCGCGCTCGCGCCGCTTCTACGGAGAGCTGCTTGGCTGGAAGGAGATCACGCCGGAAGGCGGTATGCAGTTCCCCGCCGCGGCGTTCACCTCGGGTCGCACGCACCACGAGCTGCTGCTCATCGAAGTTGGCCCCAGTGCGGCGCCACTCCCGAAAGGGCGGCGTCTCGGCCTCTATCACTTCGGACTGAAGGTTGGCGAGACCGATGACGAGCTCCGCGAGGCGCGCGACACCCTTCAGGCCGCGGGAGCGAAGATCGTCGGCGCGTCCGACCACGGCGTGACGCACAGCCTCTACATCGAGGATCCGGACGGCAACGAGATCGAGCTGTACATCGACGTCCAGCCCGCGCGTTGGAAGGACGATCCGTCGGCGGTGTTCGCCGACATCAAGCCTCTGCGGCTTTAGTTGTTCTCGGAATACAGATCAGCCAGATCTCGCGTGAGGTCTTGTGATGCTTGCTGAAGCCACGCGCGCCAGTCGGCGACGCGATGGACGTAAAGAGTGCGTGTGACCTTCACATTCCCAGAGCGGGAGACGAGAATCGAACTCGCATCGCTTGCTTGGGAAGCAAGCACTCTACCACTGAGCTACTCCCGCATGACGCGAATTCT
>JANNUM010000387.1:0-6244 GCA_031395235.1 Chloroflexota bacterium | reverse complement strand
CGGAGTTCCCGCCGGCGTGCCGATCGCGGCCGCGGACATCGACAGCGATCTGCGGCGGCGGCAGCTCGGCTACGGCCGCGGCGCGCGACAGCGCATCGAACGCGACGCGGTGAACATCACCGGCGGCGTTCGGCACGGGCGCTCCACCGGTGCGCCGATCGCACTGCAAATCGCGAATCGGGACGCCGTGAACTGGGAGCGCGTGATGAGCGTCGAGCCGGTGGTGGATCCGCCCGCCGCGGTGACGCGCCTGCGACCCGGCCACGCCGACCTCGCGGGCGCGCTCAAGTTCGGACATGAGGACGTGCGCGACGTCATCGAGCGCTCGAGCGCGCGCGAGACCGCGGCGCGCGTCGCGGCGGGCGCCGTGGCGAAGGCCGTGCTGAAGCTGATCGGCATGCAGGTGCGGAGCGAGACGAAGGCGATCGGCGAGATCGAGAGCGAGCCTCACTTCGATGTCGACGCGGTGGAAGCGAGTGAGGTGCGTTGCGCCGACCCGGCGCGCTCAGTGGCGATGATCGCCGCGATCGCCGCCGCCCGCGAGGCGGGCGACACGCTGGGCGGGATCGTGGCCCTTCGCGTAAGCGGCGTCGTGGCCGGGCTGGGGACCCCGGCGCAATGGGATCGCCGCCTCGACGGGCGCATCGCGCAGGCGCTCCTGTCCATCCAGAGCGCCAAGGGAGTGCAGTTCGCCGACGCATTCGCCGCGGCGCGGGAGCGCGGCAGCGCCGTGCACGACCCCATCACCGTGAAGGACGGCCGGTTCACGCGTACGCGCAACCGCGCCGGTGGCCTCGAGGGCGGCATGAGCAACGGCGAGGACATCACCGTGGAGGTGGCGTTCAAGCCGATCTCGACGCTCATGAAGCCGTTGCCGTCCGCGGACCTGCGCACCGGCGCGCCGTCACCGGCGCACGTCGAGCGAAGCGACGTGTGCATCGTCCCGGCGGCCGGCGTCGTGGCGGAGGCGATGCTCGCGTTCGTCCTGGCCGACGCGCTCGTCGAGAAGTTCGGCTGCGACACCGCCGACGATCTCGTCGCAGCGGTCGAGCGCTATCGCGCGCGCCTCCGTCCGATCGACCAGCGCCGCTAGCCGTGTACATCTTCCTCGTGGGTCCGCCGGGCATCGGCAAGAGCAGCATCGCGCCGCTGCTCGCGAGCCGGTTGGGCGCGAGTGTCGTCGAGACGGACCGCGCCATCGCGCGCCGGGCGCGCAAGAGCAACAAGGACGTCATCGAGCAGGACGGGATGGAGCGCTTTCGCGATCTCGAGTCGCGCGTCATCGCGTCGCTCCGCCCGACCCCGGCGTGGATCGTCGTCGACACCGGCGGCGGTGCGCCGATCCGCGAGGAGAACCGCAAACGGATGCGCGAGCTCGGTCTGATCATCGGGCTGCGCGGCTCGCTGGAGCGCGTCACCGCCGGCATCGCCGCGACCATGGCGAAGCGACCGGATCAGGACGTCGCACCGGAGGACCGCGCCCGATCGATCCTGCGTGAGCGAAAAGTTGCGTACGCGGACGTCGACGTCACGTTCGACGTCGACCGTGACGCTACGGCCGAGGACTCCGCGCACGCGATCGTGGCGTGGCTCGTCGCGGCCCGAGGCGTCCGCGTCGACGTCGGCGGGGAGCATCCGTATCCGGTGCTCGTGCGAGCCGGACTCCTCGACCAGGTCGGCACGCATCTCGGCGACCTCGGTTGGTCCGGGCGCGTCGCCGTGGTCAGCGAACCCGGCGCCGCCGCGCGGTATGAGGCGCGCCTGTTGCGCTCGCTCGAGCACGCCGGCCTCGATCCGATCGCGCTTCGGCTACCCACGGGTGAGAGCGCGAAGTCCGTGCGCGCGGTCGCGAGGCTGTGGGCCGATCTGGCAGGAGCCGGGCTCGGTCGCGACGGCGGGATCGTGGCGCTCGGTGGCGGCGCGGTCGGCGACGCCGCGGGCTTCGCGGCCGCGACGTATCTGCGTGGCGTGCGCGTAGCGCAGGTCCCGACGACCCTCCTCGGCATGGTCGACGCCGCGATCGGGGGAAAGACCGCGATCGACATCCCCGAAGGCAAGAACCTGGTGGGCGCGTTCCACCCGCCGGACGCGGTCTTCGCGGATGTCGGCGTCCTCGCGACGCTGCCGCAGCGCCAGCTGTCCTCGGGTCTGGCGGAGGTCGTGAAGAGCGCGTTCCTCGCGGATCGCGACGCGGTCGCGCACGTCGAGCGGTCGCTGGACTCAGTGCTGCGCGGCGAGATCGGTCCGCAGGTCACCACCGTCGCGCTCGCGGCCGAGGTGAAAGCGAGCATCGTCACGCTCGATCCGCGCGAGACCGGGCTCCGCGAGCTGCTGAACTTCGGGCACACCATGGGTCACGCCTACGAGGCTGCATCGGGGTACCGCGTCACGCACGGCGAGGCGGTGGCGATCGGCCTCGTGTTCGCGTCGGCGCTGTCCGAAACGCTGGGCCTCGCGCCGCGGTCCCTCCGGATCGACGTCGAGCGGCTGCTCGCGCGCGCGCGCCTGCCGATCCGCGCCAGGCTCACGCGCGAGGTCTGGACCTACCTCGAGCGCGACAAGAAGGCGCGCGCGGGCAAGGTGCGATGGATCCTCCCGCGGCGCGTCGGTCTCTTCAGCGAGGTGATCGACGTTGCCGACGGAACGTTGCGCGAGGCGGCGCGGCTGCTACGGGGTCGCGCCGCATGAAGCGCTTTCTGCTCGTGAACGGGCCCAATCTCAACACGCTCGGTACGCGTGAGCCGCAGATCTACGGCACGACGACGCTGGACGAGGTGGTGGCGCGCTGTTCGGCCGTCGCGCGCGACGGCGGTGCGTCGCTCACCGCATTCCAATCGAATCACGAGGGTGCGCTCATCGACTTCCTGCAGCAGCACGCAGCGGCCGAGGGTGCCATCATCAATCCTGGAGGACTCGCCCACACGTCCGTCGTGCTGCGCGACGCCGTCGCGGCCTGTCCCTTCCCGGTCGTCGAGGTGCACATCAGCGACGTGACGAAGCGGGAGCCCTTCCGCCACCATAGCTATCTGACGGACGCGACCGCACATCAGGTCGGCGGCCTGGGCGTCGTCGGCTACGAGGTCGCGCTCCGTTGGCTCATCGAGGAGACGAAGAAGGAATAGTGATCAGCACCGGGGAGATAAAGCGCGGCATCACCGTCGAGATCGACGGCCAGCTCTACCAGATCGTCGAGTTCCAGCACATCAAGATGGGGCGCGGCAGCGCGCAGGTCCGCATGAAGCTGCGAAACGTGCGCAAGGGCGATCTGATCGAGAAGACTGTCCAGGCCGGCGAGCGCTTCCAGCGCGCCCGGCTCGACCACCGCATCGTGCAGTTCTTGTACAAGGACGCCACGCACTTCCATTTCATGGATACGAAGTCCTACGACCAGATCGCCCTCGATGCGGACCAGCTTGGCGACGCCGTGAACTATCTCACCGACGGCATGGAGGTCACGCTCAACGAGTACGAGGGCGAGCCGATCGGTGTGGACATGCCCGCATCGATCGTGATGACCGTCGCTTCGACGGACTTCGGTCTGAAGGGGGACACCGCGACCGGCGCGACGAAGCCCGCGACGCTCGAGTCGGGCCTCAAGGTCAACGTGCCGCTGTTCGTGAAGGTGGGGGACAAGATCAAGGTCGATACGCGGACAGGTGAGTATCTCGAGCGCGCCTAAGGACGTCCTGCGCGTCGGTCAGCTCGCTATCCGGCTGGCCGAGCACATCCAATCCGGCGACGAGTTCAAGGACCTCTGGGTCGAGGGCGAGGTCTTCCAGGCGCGCGTCTCGCCCGCGGGTCACGTCTACTTCACGCTGCGTGACAACGTTGGTCAGCTGCAGTGCGTGCTTTTCGCCTCGCAGGCCGCGCTGATCGCCCTCACGCCACGCGACGGGACGAAGGTCCTCGCGCACGGGTGGGTCGAGTTCTATCACCGTGACGGCCGCTGCCAGCTGCGCATCGACGATGTTCGTCCGGCCGGCGCGGGCGATGCGTTCCTGCGCCTCGAGGCCCTGAAACGTCGGCTTGCCGCCGAGGGCCTCTTCGCGCAGGAGCGAAAGCGGGCACTTCCGCCGACGCCGCGGCGCGTTGGCGTGGTCACGAGCCCGATCGGCGCCGCGTGGCGCGACGTGCAAGCGGTCGTCGCGCGACGCGATCCGCGCGTCGAGCTGATCCTCGCTCCCGCGCAGGTACAGGGCGTCGGCGCCGTGGAGTCGCTCATCGGCGCGCTGGACGGGCTGGCGCAGCTGCGCGAGCTCGACGTCGTGATCATCGCGCGCGGCGGCGGCCCCAGCGAGGATCTGGCGGCGTTCAACGACGAGGCGCTGGTCCGCGCCATCGCCCGTTTCCCCCGTCCCGTCGTCTGCGGCGTCGGTCACGAGACGGACGTGACGCTGGCGGATCATGCCGCGGATCTGCGTGCGCCGACGCCGTCGGTCGCCGCCGAGCTGGTGGTGCCCGACTCCGCCCGCCATCAGGTCGCCGCGGAGCGCCTCTGGCGACGTATCGCGACGCGCATGCGCGAGGCGCTCGAGGGACGAAGGCGCCGTCTCACCGAGGCGCGCCGGTTGGTGGAACGCCGCGCTCCGCCCGCGAAGGTCGCGGCGCTGCGGCAGCGGCTCGATGAGGATCGGCGGCAGATCGACCGCGCCGCGTCGCGTCTCGTGCCCTCCCGCCGCCAGCGGCTCCTCGGTTCGCATCGCCGCCTCGACGCGTTGTCACCGCTGAAGGTGCTCGGGCGCGGCTATGCGATCGTCGAGGGCGCCGACGGGCGGGTGCGCGCGTCGGTGGCGACGCTGCGGCCCGGCGAACGCGCGACACTGCGCATGCGCGACGGGCGCGCGGACGTCACCGTGGAAGGGATCGAGAAGAGTGGCTGAGGCCGAGCCGAGCATCGAAGAGGCACTCACGCGTCTCGAGACGATCGCCGACCGGCTTGAGGATCCGTCGCTCGATCTTGACGAGGCCGTCCGTCTCTACGAAGAGGGGCTGCGGCTGTACGAGCGCTGCGCCAAGCGACTGGACGCGGCCGAGCTTCGCATCACCCAGCTCGCGGAGGCGCTGCAGAAGCAGGCGCGCGGCTGATCACGCGGGCGTTCGGACGCGGCGCAGGAACGGCTCGAGCGTTTCGAGAAAGGGCTCGGGCCGGAAGCCGTGCACGACGTGGCCGTGCCCGGGAAAGCGCTTGACGGCGAAGTCTTTCACGTGCCGCTTGAGCGTGAACTCCGCGGAGTCATCGAATGCGGCGCCGAGCCGTGGCTCGCCCGTGACGACCAGCACCGGTGCGGTCACCTTCGGTACCGAGGCAGCGATCAGCGAGGCGCTCGGGTCAGCGTTCGACATCCGCCAATCGAGGAAGGCGGGATCGATGTCCTTGAAATAGGTCGCGACGCGCTCCGCGGCGTAGAAGCCGCGCATCTCGCCGTAGGTGCGCTCGCCGTGCGGCCCGGGTGAGGGAAGCGGCCGCTTCTCGACCGCCTTCAGGAACGCCTTCGGGTCCTCGCGCACGTCGAGCGCGTCACGGAGTCCCTGGTAGCGCTCGCGCTCCCACGGCGTCCCGTATTTCAGTGGAGGGTCCTCGAGCACCAGGGCTCGCACGAGCTCGGGGGCGTCCGCCGCCGCGACGAGCGCCGCGATCGCGCCGAGCGAGTGGCCGATGACGACAGCCGGCGCCCTCACGACCTCACGCAGGACGCGCATCGCGTCGTCCGCGAAGGCGCGCAGCTCGTAGCTCGAGGTGCGCTCGCTGCGGCCGTGGCCGCGTTGGTCGTATGAGACGACGCGATAGCGCGTCGCGAGCCGCGGGAAGATGTTCTCCCAATCCTCGGAGCGATACAGGCTCGCGTGTATCAGAAGGATCGGCGGCTCGCCTTCCAGGCCGCCGCCGGCGTCGTAATAGGAGAGCTTCGGTTCTCCTTTGAGGGTGCGCGCACGGGGCAGACGCTTCGGCATCGGTCGCAGTATGCGAAATTCCTCCAGGCTGAAAAGTTGCGCCGATTACTGGTCTATTCAGACGTTTAGGCCGCCTTGACATGAGGCGTAGGTTCTCTCCAGTCGCTTACTTCCCGGAGGAGGAGGGGGCGACGAAGGGGGAGGGTTCGCATGGCGCAGATTCTTCGCGTCAGTCGCGCATACCGTCTCGGCGCCACATTCACGGTGGTGGCCTTCTTGAGCTCCGTGAGTCTTTCCGGCACGGCCGACGCACAAACAACAGTGGAGTGGACCCGGCAATTCGGCGGCACGG
>JANNUM010000378.1:0-2739 GCA_031395235.1 Chloroflexota bacterium | reverse complement strand
GGTCCGGAGACCGAAGCGGCGGACCTGAGTGCCCGAGACGTACACGTCCTCGGGCGAGGGGAGCAGGCTGCGGCGCCGAAGGAAGCCGAAGCCCTCTTCGACGATCTCGAGGATGCCCTGAGCGAGGATGTTGCCCTGGGCCTCCGCCTGCGCCTGAAGGATGCGGAGGACGATGTCGTCCTTCTTCTTGATCTCCGCGAGGTCCGGGACATTCAGGTCCTTCGCGAGCGCGAGGAGCTCTTTACCGGCCATCTCGCTCAGCTCGGTGATGGAGTACCACTTGCGTTGCGGCTCTGCTGACGGCGGCTGAGGCTGCGCGTCAACCGGCTGGCCGTTCTCCCGGGGCTCGCGCACGTCGCGCGGTCCGCGTCGGTCGAACCGGCGAGGCTCGCCGTTCGTGCGCGGTCGGGGAGCGGCCTCGGCGCGAGCGTCGTCTTCCGGATTCGCGTTCTCTACGGTAGGCGCGGCGTCCTGCGGCTCAGGTGCGGGTGTGGACTCGTTCTCCAACGGATGCGGCTCCTTCGGTGTTCGGATAGGTCTTGAGGGGACTTTTTGAAGTGCTACCGGGGGCCTGTGGCCGCGCCCGGCTGATCGGAAGGGGACTACGGGAAAGCATACCGCATCGCCGCCCGGACTACTACCGCGCCGTCCACCCGAGATCCGTCACCTGCATCGCTCCAGTGATGCCCGAGGCCTCCTCCGAGCAGAGGAACGTCACCTAGGCCGCGATCTCGCGGGGCTCGAGGGGGCGCTTCACCGCGGCGGGCGCGAGCATGATCTCGCGCACGACCTGGCCTCGCTGATCCCATGGACACGCGCCCGGTCGGCGATCTGCTTCTCGACGAGGGGCGTCCGCACGTAGGCCGGGCAGATCGCATTCACGGTGACGCCCTTTGACGATCGCACTGCGCCCGGTGAGGTCGACGCGTTCCACCGCGACAGTACGATACGGCGCCGTGCGCGTGGTCAAGACGCGCGACAGGGTCGACGTGTCGTGAAAGGACCTGACGATGAGTCTCCAAGAAAACAAAGTTGCTCTGGTCACCGGAGCGGCGCGGGGGCTGGGATGGGGGATCGCCCGCGCATTCGGTCTCGCGGGCGCGACGGTCTGCGTGACAGACACCAGCGAGGAGGAGCTCGCGCGGTGCGCTCGAGACCTCGCCGCTGACGGCACGGTCTTTCAGACCCGCCGCTCCGACGTCGCGGATCTCGCCGATTGCCAGCGGGTCGTTAGCGAGATCGTCGATCGCTGGGGGCGCCTGGATGTGGTGGTGCACAGTGCGATCTACATGCCACTCACTACGTTCGACGCGACCACGCCGGAAGAGTGGTCACGTCAGATCGACGTCGGCCTCGGCGGAATGTTCAATTGCACGTTCGCGGCATGGGATCAGATGAAGGCGCAGCGGTCGGGTCACATCATCGGCATCGCAAGCGGTTCGAGCATCCGCGGATATCCGGAAGAGATCGCGTATTGCACGATCAAACACGGGATCGAAGGATTCGTGAAAGCGCTTTCGCTCGAGGCCAGGGGCTTCAACATCGCGATCAATACGATCGGTCCTGGTGCGAGGGTAAAGCCGACCCGAATGACCTGGGCTGAATACGATCGCGCGTCTCCCGAAGCACGGGCGGCCTGGGCGGATCCGGTCGAGCTCGGAAAGGCTTGGGTCTGGCTCGCCGCTCAGCCCCCCAGCCGTTTCGGCGGCTACCGCTTCGACGCCGCGCCGCTCGTGCAGACCATTGCCCGCGAGGGCTCCGACTTTGCGTTCGCACCTGAGAAGGTCACGCTCTATCCGGACGACTTTCGCGCGCGTCAGGATTGGTACAGGTCCCAGCCGGGTCCGTGAACGAGCACCGCTCGCGCGCGAAGATGGAGGATCGAGCCCGCTCTTGAAGACGATCTACGACTCACTGTCATGGCACGAGGTCAAGCTCACCGCCCACGCCGCCGCTCAGCACATCGCTCTCAGATATGGCGAAGCCGGTACCACAGGCACCCGTGCGACCCTCATCGCGGGGACGCACGGCGATGAAGGACCCTGGTCCGCACTGGCGATCAAGCTGCTCTGCCAGCTCCCTGCCGATCAGCTCACGGGACGCCTGCGCGTCATCTTCACCGCGAATGCTCTCGCGGCCGAGGTCGAGCGTCGCAACTCCTGGATCGATTCTCCCAACTCCATCGATCTCGACGGCGTGTTTCCCGGCAACCCGGACGGCTCGCACACCGACCGGCTGGTGGCGGCCTTGGCGCCGCTGATCGCGGATAGCGATGTGGTCGTCGATCTGCACGGCGGCGGCACCTGGTGCGTCAATGCGTTCGTGAAACGCTTCGAAGGATCGGAGCAGCTCGCCGCCGATCTCGGCGCGCCCTTCATCAGCAAGGCTCCGAACAAGCCGGGTGGCCTGACCACGTACGCCCGCTCGCTCGGGATCAAGGTCGCCAATGTCGAGGTCGGCGGGCGCTCGAGCCGCGAGATGTACTGGACCGAACGGAACGCCAAGGGCCTCGAGCGCGCGCTCGCCCGCCTCGCTGTGCTCGCGCTCGCGACACCTGCCTCGCCCGCGGCGCAGGCCATCGAGGTCGGCGGCACAGAGGCGATCCGCGCCAGGGTGGGCGGCATCTTCGTCCCCACGCTCCGCGAAGACGCCGTCGGCACCGTTGTCGCGAAGGGGACCGAGCTGGGGAAGATCCTGGACCTCCACACCCTGGCCGAGCTGCAGGTCTTCAGCGCTCCG
>JANNUM010000363.1:0-1658 GCA_031395235.1 Chloroflexota bacterium | reverse complement strand
CCCCTAGAACCCGACGCGGTCGAGGAGCCGTCGGGCGAACGGCGCGCCGATCGCGACCGCCACCGCAGCCACGCAGACCGCGCCCTCGATGATCCAGGCTCCCGCCACCGTCGCCGCTGTGAGCGGGCTGGCGCTCACCGGGGTCGGGCACGACTCCGTCGGATAGAACGTCGGGTCGTAGTGCCAGGTCGGAAGGATCTCGTAGATGCTCCCCAGCTCACCCGGGATCGGCAGCCCCGACACGTAGGGATAGAAGATGACGAACGCCGCCGCGGCCACTCCGAGGAACACCAGAACGGCCTTCCGCCGGCGCTCCCACAGCACGGCGAGCATCGCGGCCAGGCACAGCAGGTAGAACGGCAGCACCGTGAAGAAGTGGTAGAAGAACAGCACGCGCGAGATGGGGATCCACGCGACGTACTGCGTGAGCATCGCGAGCGACAACACTCCGAGCGAGGGCGACCGCGTCCGGATCGCGAGCGCGATGGTGAGCGCGGCCGCCGGGAGCGCCGCCCAGAACAGCACGATGTTGCCGGCGTCATAGATGTAGCCGTTGGTGCCGCCGGTGCTCTGGCCGAAATACCAGTAGACCGGCTTGAGATCGAGCGGCCAGCTCCACCACGGCGAGCCCGCGCAATGCGGCGCGGTGAGCGAGCTGTGGTACCAGTACATCTGCTGCGTGAGCTCCCACAGATTCCAGCCGTAGGGCGCCGTCGGCCCGCCGAACCAGCTCGCGTAGCTCCCGAGGTAGATGACCAGCGGGATCACGGCGAACGAAGCGAAGAGCAGGGCCGCGTTGCGCCCGCGACCGGCGAGGAGATCGAGCGCTCCGCCGGTGCCGGGCCGGCCCCGTTCGTACGCGTACGCGGTCATGCCAACTGAGAGGACGAAGACACCACCCAGCGTGTAGACCGCGGCCCATTTCGAGGCGACGCCCAACCCCAGCATCACGCCGGCGATCAGGAGGTTGACCGCGGCGGAGCGCCGCAACGCTCCCGGCGGGTCGCTGCACGCTCGCCCCGGCTCGCTGACAGGGGCCCCTGCCCCTGGGGCCCCTGCCCCTTGATGGGCCGCGACGATGAAGTACCACGCTACGACGATGAAGGTCGTCACGTAGATGTCGTTCATTCCGATGCGCGCTTGCGCGAACATCGATCCGTCCAGCAGCACCGCGGCGCCGATGAGCCAGCCCACGACGGGCGAGGCGAACAGGCGGCGCGCGAGCAGGACGAGGAAGAACGCCAAAGTCGCGCCGAGAACGACACCGGGTAGGCGCCACGCAAGCGCGTGACGTCCGGTCTCGATACGCTCGACGCCCGCGGAGCCGGCGACCAGGAGCTTGTCCTCGTCGTTGTCGACGCCGACGAGCGATCCGGACACCGGTATCGCCGCGAACGGCGACGCGCCGTGAACCTCGACAACAACGAGACGACCCTCGGCGAGCGCGTAGAGGAACTGGGTCTGCGGTACCAGCGTGAGAGCGGTGGCGCCGGACTAGAACGCGCCGGTGCGCGCGTTCGCCAGCGGCACCGACCCGCGCTGACCGTTGGGCAGCTCGTAGACGTCAAGGGTCGGGGCGTCAGCGCGCGCGACGAAGATCCGGTTCGGCGCCTGCGCCCACGCGATCGCGCGGCCTGGACCGCCGCCGGGCAGCTGGC
>JANNUM010000345.1:0-14189 GCA_031395235.1 Chloroflexota bacterium | reverse complement strand
CCGTGCCGGTCGACGGAGTCGTAGCGGACCCGCAAGTGCAGCGGCGGCGCGGCCGATCCCGGCCCGGCCTTCACCTTGGCGTCGAAGACCTCCTGCGGCGTACGCCGGCCGAGCGCGCGGTGCGGGCGGCTGCCTCGCGAGCAGCGCTTCTGGGTTTGTGATGACCACAGCCGACTCCTGGTGGTCGCCGTGCGTCCGCCAGCGATTGCCTAAGCGCGAGGATGGCCTCCTCGACCTTGGGCCATGTTGGTACGGGCATGAGCTTGGACGGCGGCTGCGCGGCTCGAGAGCCGCATATGGGTATCGACGCCCGCGCCCGCAGCCAGCGACGGCCTTCTAGCCGCCGACGCGCGAGGACGTCGGCGCGACCACCCGGCGGCCCTCGATCTCGCCCGTACGGGTGAACTCGGTATTAGACGGTTCTCATTTGGCCCAGCAGAGGTAGTACGTGCGGCTCGTATAGCGGCATACAGGGTGGGAGATGCGGGCCTTCCGGCCGCCCCCGCGGTGACTCAGCCTTTCCCCATGAGCGATCTCAGCCACCTCGGTCGTGCGCTCTCGCTCCGCTCCTGGCGCGCGGCTCTCGTGGGTATCGCGGGTGCATTCGGCGTCTTCGGACTCGAGCAGCTCGTCGCTGCCGGTTGGCCGCGCGGCGCGGTCGCGTCGGTCGCGTGGCTCGCCTTCGGCCTGGGCGCCATGGTGGCCGCGATGCGCGCGGCCCAGACGACACCGGGACGCGCGCAGCTGCCGTGGGTCTTCGTCGCGCTCGCCGTCGGTGCATGGACGGTCGGCATGCTGGTCCGAAGCGCGTTCCTCATCGCCGATGTCGCGAGCCCCACGCCGAATCTCGACGACGTCGGGCACCTGAGCGCGGCGGCACTGCTCATCCTCGGATTCATCGCCATGCTGCGTGGTCAGCGCCTCGCGATCTACGCCTTGCTTCTCGACTCCGGGGCGGTGGTGCTGCTTCTTCTCGCCGCGATCGCGCTGCTCCTCTCCAGCGCGCTCGCGAGCGAGATGAAGCAAGAGCCGCTCGTCACGACCGTCGTCCTTCTCTATGCCGTGTTGTGGTCCGGCGCGACGGGCGCTGCGCTGTCGGCCCTCTGGGGCTCGCCGTTGGAGCAGCCGCGTCGCGCGTTCGCGATCCTCGTCGCCGGCGTCGCGCTGAATGCGCTCGCGTTCACGCTCAGCCTGCCAGTCTTCCTCTGGGGTCGGTTCCAAGCGGGCACACCGCTCGACCTTCTGTGGATGCTCGGCATGCTTGCGATCGGCGCGGCGGCCGGGACGTGGATCGAGGACCGCAAGACCGCGCCGATCCGGCTGTTCTCGCGCGACGTCATCGAGCTATCGCGGCTCGCGCTCCCCGCACTGACCGCGGTACTCGCCGCCGCACTCGTCGTGGTCGCGAACGTGAGCGACTCGGGCGTGGAGCTGTTCGTCGACTCCGCCGTCGCGACGACGATGGTCCTCCTCGCGCTTCGCGCCGGACTCGCTCTGTACACGAACTGGCGTCTCAGCGAAGCGGAGCGCCGCCGCGCGGTGCAGTTCGAGGCGCTCTACGAGGTCGGCCTCGCGGCCGCCGGCGAGCGTTCCCTCGACGAGCTCGCGAAGCTCGTCGTCGAACAGGCGACGCAGCTCTCACGAACCGACGGTGCGATGGTCGCGCTCGCGGAGCCGGGGAACGGCTTCATCATCCGGGCGCTCCGCCCGCATCCGCAGCTCGGCCTGCGCGACTCGGTGGGCGAGCCGCTCGCGGGTATCTCGCTCGCGGCGGTCGAGACGCGTGACATGGTGGTCGCGCCGCAGTACGGCGAGCACTCCATGAGCACCAAGCCCCTGCATGCGACGATCGCGTCCGCCATCGCCGTGCCGCTGATCGCGCATGGCGAGCTGGTCGGCACGCTCGCGATGTATTCGGCGACGCCCCGCCGCTTCTCGAACGACACGCAGCGACTGGTGCGCCTGTACGCCGCGCAGGCGGCGATCGCGATCGCGAACGCGCGCCTGCTCGCCGAGACGCACCGGCTCGCCCGCGATGACGACCTCACAAGCGTGCTCAACCGCCGCAGCCTGATGGAGCGCCTCGACGGCGAGATGGCCGAGGCCGCGCGCCACGGCGACATCTTCGCGGTGGCGTTGTGCGATGTGGACGGCCTCAAGAGCGTGAACGACACCGCCGGTCACCTCGCGGGCAACGAGGTCCTGACCAAGGTCGCGCACATCATGCGCGAGTCCGTCCGCGCCGAGGACGTCGTCGCGCGTTTCGGCGGTGACGAATTCGTACTGCTCTTGCCCCGCACCGGTCTGCTGCCCGCGCAGGCTCTGGTGAGCCGCATCGAATCGCGCCTCCGCGAGGAGACGTACCACTGGGCCGGCCGCGATCATCCGCTGCCCAGCGTGTCCTTCGGGATCGCGTGGTTCCCCGAGGACGGCCGCACCGACGACGCGCTGCTCGCCGTCGCCGATGAGCGCATGTATGAGGACAAGGCACGCTCGCGCTCGAGGCGCGAGGGTGCGTCCGGGGCCGATTAGCGTTTAGGCTGCTCCTGCCGATCAGGCGGGAGGGGATCAGTGGCCAAGTGTCCCGAGTGCGACGCCGAGGTGACCGTCGGCGCCGATGCCGTGAAGGGCGAGATCGTCTTGTGTCCCGACTGCGGCGCGGAGCTCGAAGTGACCGAGACGAAGCCGCTCGCACTCGCGCTCGCGCCGGAGGCCGAAGAAGACTGGGGTGAATAGCCCCACCGTCGGCGTGCTCCTCTCACGCGTCCGCGTGGAGGAAAAGATGCTCCTCGAGGAGCTCGAATCGCGGCACGTTCCGACGAAGGTCCTCGACGACCGCGAGCTCATCCTCGAGCTCGAGCGGAAGCCGGACATCGGCGTGGACGTCGTGCTCGAGCGCTGCATCCAGCACAGCCGCGCGCTCTACGCCCTCTGGGTCTTCGGCATCTGGGGCATCCCGACGGTCAACACGTTCGAGGTCGCGGACATCTGCGGGAACAAGCTCCTCACGACCATGCGACTCATCCGGGACGGGGTGCCGTCGCCGCGCACGCGCGTCGCGTTCACCCCGGAATCCGCGCTCATTGCGGCCGAAGAGCTCGGCTATCCGGTGGTCATGAAGCCGCTCGTCGGAAGCTGGGGACGTCTCATCTCCAAGGTGAACGACCGCGAGGCTGCGGAGGCGATCCTCGAGCACAAGGACGTGCTCGGGACCTACATGCACTCCATCTACTACGTACAAGAGTACGTCCCAAAGCCGGGGCGCGACATCCGGGCATTCGTCGTCGGCGACGAGACGATCGCAGCGATCTACCGGTACTCCGACCACTGGATCACCAACACCGCGCGCGGCGGCAAGGCGACCAAGTGCGTCGTGACGCCGGAGCTCAACGACGTCTGCGTGCGGGCGGCCCGCTCGGTCGGCGGCGGCGTCGTCGCGATCGACGTGCTCGAGGGCGCCGAGGGCCTGCTGGTGAACGAGGTCAACTACACGATGGAGTTCCGAAATTCCATCGACACGACCGGCGTGAACATCCCGGCGAAGGTTGTCGACTATGTTCTCTCTGTGGCCGCGAGGTGAGGGCGGGGATCATCGGCGCTGGTGGTTACGCCGGTGGTGAGCTCCTGCGTCTGCTGCTCGGCCACCCCGAGGTCAGCGAGATCGTCGCCGGCAGCGAGTCGCTCGCAGGCAAGCCGGTGACGACCGCGCATCCGAACCTTCGGAAGCGCAGCGATCTGCAGTTCGTCCGCTACGACGAGGTGCGAGGCTGCGACGTCCTGTTCCTCAGCCTGCGCAACGGCGCACATCGCGCGGCGGAATTCGCGGACCGGGCACACCTGGTGATCGATCTCTCGAGCGACCACCGACTGCGCGACGCCGCGGACTACGAGCGCTGGTACGGCGCTCCGCACCCTCGACCGGCGGTGCTGGGCGAGTGGGTGTACGGGATCCCGGAGCTGCATCGCGACCAGATCAAAGACGCGCGGCAGGTCACCGGCGCCGGTTGTAACGCGACCGCCGCGATCCTCGCGCTGCTTCCGCTCTTCGCCGCGGACGTCGTCGACCGAACCCGCCCCGTCGTCGTCGAGTGCAAGGTCGGCTCGAGCGAGGGCGGCCGCGAGCCGTCCGAAGATTCGCACCATCCGGAGCGCGTCGGCATCGTGCGGTCGTTCCGGCCCGTCGGTCACAGGCACACCGCGGAGATCGAGCAAGAGCTCACGCTCGCCGGCGCGCGCCCACGCGTTGATCTCGCGGTGACCGCGGTCGAGCTGGTGCGCGGCGTCCTCGCGACCGCGCACGTCTACGTGAAGAGCCCGCTCGAGGACAAGGACCTGTGGAAGATCTACCGGCAGCGGTATGGCGGCGAGCCCTTCGTGCGCATCGTGAAGGAACGGGCCGGCATCTTCCGCTATCCGGAGCCGAAGCTGCTTGCGGGCACGAACTTCGCGGACGTCGGATTCGCGGCCGATCCGCGCGGCGAGCGCGTCGTCGTGCTCTGCGCGATCGACAACCTCGTGAAGGGTGCGGCTGGCAACGGCGTCCAAGCGATGAACGTCGCCTGCGGCATGCCCGAGGACGCGGGTCTGGGCTTCGTGGGACTGCATCCATGACGCTGCGTGCGGTGATCAAGGCCGGTGGCTCGACGGGCGTTGACCGCGACGCGGTCGCGACGCTCGTAGCCGAAGTCGCCCGTCTGGACGAGATCGTGCTGGTCCACGGCGCGTCGGCGGAGACGGACCGCATTGCAGCGGCGCTTGGCGTCCCGCAGGAGACGATCACTTCGCCCTCCGGCCACACCAGCCGGCGCACCGACCGCCGCACGCTCGAGGTCTTCGCGATGGCCGCGCTCGGCGTCGAGAACTTCCTCTATGTCGAGAAGCTCCAGCAGCGCGGGGTCGATGCGGTCGGCCTCTCCGGCATCTCCGGCCGTCTGCTCATCGCGAAGCGCAAGGACGTGCGCGCGGTGAAGAACGGCAAGACGCTGCTGCTCCGCGACGATTACACCGGCACGGTGGAGGCGGTGAACCTGCCGCTGCTCACGCAGTTCATCGGACCCGGCCGAGTGCCGGTCGTCGCCCCCCTTGCGCTGTCCTTGGAGAACGAGGCGGTCAACGTCGACGGCGATCGCGTCGCGGCCCGCATCGCGGTCGCCATCGACGCCGACGCGCTCCTCATACTCACCAACGTGCCCGGTCTGCTACGGGATCCAAGCGACCCATCGTCGCTCGTCGCCGAGACGACGCTCGACGAGGCAGAGAAGCTCGCCCAGGGTCGCATGAAGAAGAAGATCCTCGCGGCGCGCGAGGCGATCGAGGGCGGTGTGGACGAGGTCGTGATCCGCAGCGCGTCCGGCGATCCACAGGTCCGCACGGTGATCCGCGGATGACGACCACCGGTTCATCGCAGGGGGAGAACCCCCTGCAATCCCCCTGGGGGCTCCGCCCCCCGAGAACCCCCCCGTCGACCGTGGGGACAGAGGACGCGCACACGTCGGGCCTGTACACGAAGCGGCCGCTCGCGATCGTGCGCGGCGAGGGTGCGCTCCTTTACGACGAGGACGGCCGCGAGTACATCGACTGCGTCGGCGGGCAGGGCTCCGCGAATCTCGGTCACGGCAATGTGGCGGTGGCGGATGCGATCGCCGCGCAGGCGCGGACGCTGGCATCGTGCACCGAGCTCTTCTACAACGACCGCCGCGCTGAGGCGTACGACGTCCTCGCCACGCTCTTGCCGCCGTCGCTCGACCGGATGTTCCTCTGCAACAGCGGGACCGAGGCGGTCGAGGGCGCACTGAAGTTCGCGCGCGCCGCGACGAAGCGCCAGGGGGTGGTCGCGACGATGCGCGGCTTCCACGGCAAGACGATGGGCGCGCTGTCCGCCACCTGGGGGCCGGAGTACCGCGACATGTTTGGGCCGCTCGTGCCGGGCTTCTCGCACGTGCCGTTCAACAAGCCCGAAACGCTGGACGCAGCCATCACGACCGAGACCGCCGCCTTCATCGTCGAGCTCGTGCAGGGCGAGGGCGGCGTACGACCCGCGACGCGGGAGTTCATCAATGAGGCCGCGCGACTTTGTCGCGCCCGCGGCGCGCTCCTCGTCTTCGACGAGGTCCAGACCGGCTTCTGCCGGACCGGCACGATGTTCGCGCTCGAGCAGTACGAGGTCGTGCCCGACCTGCTCTGTCTAGCCAAGTCGATCGCCGGCGGCCTGCCGATGGGCGCGATCGCCTTCTCGCGCGCCGTGGGCGAACTGCCGAAGCGCTCTCACTCTTCGACGTTCGGCGGTAACCCGCTCGCGTGCGCCGCAGCCATCGCGGCCATCGGCGAGATGCGGCGCCTCGACCTCGCTACGCGCGCGCGGGAGCGCGGAGCGCAGCTGCTGGACGGGCTGCGCGCGATGCGCAGCGACAAGGTGCGCGAGGTCCGCGGCCTCGGACTGCTTGCTGGCATCGAGCTCAAGGAGAACGCCGGCCCGACGCTCAAGGCTCTGCAGGATGACGGCGTACTTGCCCTCGGCGCGGGCCCGACCGTGGTGCGCTACCTGCCGCCGCTCGTCATCAGCGCGGCGCAGATCGACCGCGTCCTCGCCGCGACCGCAAAGGTGCTCGCATAGAGCCCGACATCGAGCTGGTCCGCGGGCTCGTCGCGATCCCGAGCACCAGCCGGCGCGAGGGCGAAGCTGTCGAGTGGCTCGTGGCACGCATGTCCGAGCGCGGCTTTCGCGCGTCGGTCGACGACGCGGGCAACGCCGTCGGTGAGATCGGGGAGGGCCCGACACACGTCGTGCTTTTCGGCCACATCGATACGGTCCCCGGCGAGATCGCGGTGCGCGTCGAGGACGGAGAGCTCGTCGGCCGCGGCGCGGTCGACGCGAAAGGACCGCTCGCGGCGTTCGTCGCCGCCGCGACGAAGCCTGTCGCTGGCGTGCGCGTCACGGTCGTCGGTGCCGTCGAGGAGGAATCGCCGACGAGTGCAGGCGCGCGGCATCGCGCGACACTTCCTGCGCCGGACTGGTGCGTCATCGGCGAGCCGTCCGGTTGGGACGCGGTCACCGTCGCCTACAAGGGACGTCTCGCACTGCGCGTCGCGCTCGCACGTTCCGCGCGGCACGGCGCCGCGCCGGGCATGACGTGTAGCGAAGAGGCGCTCGCGCTCTGGTCCACCGTGCGCGCCGCGGCGGACTCACGCACCCGTGAGGCCGACGGGTTCGCGAAGCTCGACTGCCGTCTCGAGGGCATGAGCGGCGGAACGAGCGACGGACTCGTCGAGCGAGCGGAGCTGCGCGTGGGCTACCGCATCCCGCCCGGCATCACGACCGCGGAGCTCGAGGCGGAGCTTCGCGCGATCGCGACCGAGCACGTCGGCGAGGCGGCGATCGAGATCGAGCGCATCGGCGCCGAAGAGCCCGCGCGCACCTCGCGTACCACACCGCTCGCGCGCGCGTTCGTCGGCGCGATCGCCGACGCGGGTGGCAAAGCGACCTTCAAGGTGAAGAGCGGTACAAGCGATATGAACATCCTCGCTCCGGCATGGGACCGCCCGATGGTCGCGTACGGCCCCGGCGACTCGCGGTACGACCACACGCCGATGGAGCGCCTGTCACTCGCCGATTACGCGCGCTCGATAGAGGTCCTGCAGAGCGTGCTCGCACGCGCGGCCAAGCCCATAATCTGAGCGCGACCCGCCGCGGCGGGCAGGAGAGGGGCGGGGAAGGGTGTTCTCGAAGCGCCAAAGGCGTCAGCGCGTGGTCGTCGCCGGGCTTGCGGCGCTCGCCGTGCTGTTCGGCGCGTTGGCGCTCATCACACAGCTCTTCGACACGACGCTCCAGACCGCGATCTACGACAAGGCCATCGACATCTCGCCCGCCAAAGTGAAGAACCAGATCACGATCGTCGCGGTCGACGATCTGACCATCAGCAAGTACGACGTCTATCCACTGCCACGCCGGGCGTATGCCGATCTCATCCAAGCCCTGAAGGTGCAGAACCCGACCGTGATCGCGATGGACATCAGCTTCTACGACCGCTCACCGAGCCCCGAGGACGACGCGCTGCTCGCCGCGGCGATCAAGGACGCAGGCAACGTGATCCTCGCGATGCAGGGTGCGGGCGACGGCGTGCTCACCGATCACTCGACGAAGTTCGCGATCCTGCAGCTCCCGATCGCGCAGCTCAGCGCGGCGGCGGCCGGCCTCGGTTCGGTGAACGTAAACGCCGATCCCGACGGACGTGTTCGTGACGCGCAGCTGCGCATCGAAGGACCCGACGGTACGACGTACTACGCGCTGCCGCTCCTCGCCGCGGCGCGCCAGGTACGCGCCGACCTCACGAAGGCGACGCTGTCCGGGGACCGGCTCGTCGTTCCCGCCCCGCTCGGCGAACGCGTGTTGCCGCTGAATCAGCGTGGTGGGATGGGCGTCTACTACGCATCGCGGCCGGCCACGTCCACAACGGAGCAGCAGAACTTCGGCTTCTGCAAGGTCCCCGGCGAGTTCTGCGTCGTCTCGATGAAGGACGTGATTGCGGGCGCGGTGCCGCGCGAGCTGATCGTGGGCCGCACGGTCTTCGTCGGCTTCCACTCCGTCTCCGCGGTGCCGGACGACTATCCCGTCCCGAACAGCGTCGGGCGGAAGATGTTCGGCGTCGAGATCTGGGCGAATACGGCGCAGTCCATCTTCACCAACCGCTACCCGGTGCTGAAGCAGGGCTTCTTCACCACGCTCGCGCAGCTTCTGGTCATGACCCTGGTGGGCATGCTCCTGGTCGTGCGCTGGCGGCTTTGGGGCTTCCTCGCCGCGCTGGGCGTGCTCGTCGTGTACGTCGCGGGCGCGTACCTCCTCTTCGCGCTCCAGACGCAGGGCGACGTCGGGAACGGGCCGGTCGAGGTGCCGTCGATGGGCTACGTCATACCGTCGGCGTTCTGGTGGGTCATCGCGCTGGGCTACAAGCTCTTCGAGGAGCAGCTCGCGCTGTCACGCACGCAGAGCACGTTCGGGCGGTTCGTCACGCCGGCGGTCGCGCGCACCATCATGGAGCGCGAGGAGACCGGTCAGCTCGCCCTGGGCGGCGAGGACCGGCGCGTGACCGTGTTGTTCGGCGACATCCGTGGTTTCACGACGATCTCGGAGGGCATGACCCCAGCGGTCCTCCTGGGGCACCTCAACCGCTACTTCGACGGTATGGTGAACATCGTGAACCGCTACGAGGGCACGGTGAACAAGTACAACGGCGACAACATCATGGTCATCTGGGGCGCGCCGATCGAGGTTGCCGACGAGGCGCGGAAGGCGGTCGAATGCGCACTGGAGATGCAGAAGTGGATCCAGTCCGAGCGCGCCAAGGGCGGGCCCGACGTCTCGTTCGGCTTCGGCATCAACACCGGGCACGTCGTCGCGGGCTTCCTCGGCGCGATGGGCCGCATGGAGTACACGGTGATCGGTGACACGGCCAACGTCGCGTCGCGGCTCACGTCAGCCGATATCGCGCGTCGCGACCAGGTCGCGTGCAGCGCCGAGACGCTGGGCGAGCTGGGCGTTGACGTTGACTACGTCGATCTCGGAGCGATCCCGGTGAAGGGCCGCGCGCAGCCGGTGGCCTGCTACCAGATCAACCGGATCGGCGCGCTCGCCAACCCGAACGCCGCGCCCGCGTCGAAGATCGCCATCGGCACCGCGGCCGTGGCCGGGTTCCATTGATCGACATGCTCGATGACAAGGTCGCGCTCATCCTGGTGAAGCTGGGGCACCTGTCGGTGCAGCGCGACCGCGAGGCGTACCTGCGTGGCCTCGTGGAGCTGTGCTCGCAGGCGGTCGATGCCGAGCGCTGCACCTTCTACATCGTCGACCAGCAGAAGAAGGAGATCTGGGCTCGTGTCGCGCAGCGGACCGCGACGGAGATCCGCATGCCGCTCGGACAGGGCCTCGCGGGGCAGTCCGCGCTCAGCGGGGAGACGATCAACGTCCCCGATGCGTACGCCGATTCGCGCTTCGACCGTAAGGTCGACATGCGCACCGGGTTCCGCACGCTGAACGTGCTCGTGGTCCCGGTGTGGGGGAGCCAGGGCAAGCCTGTCGCCGTCATCCAGGTCCTGAACAAGCGCAACGGCACCTTCGAGCGCCGCGATCAGATGCTGCTCGAGCAGATCGCGGAGACCATCGCGCCCGTCGCCGAGCGGATCACGTCGGGGGAATGCGCGGCAGGCCCGCCGACCGCCGGACCGGGGACCGCCGGCGAACGGCAGGGCATCGGCTCGAGGTCATCCTCGACGTGACGCGTCGCCTCATGTCGGTGACGGATCTCGGCTCGCTCTTGCATCTGATGGCCGAGGCCACCCGAGAGCTGCTGGCGGCGGACCGGGCCACGATCTTCATCGTCGACCCCGACCGCGGCGAGCTGTGGTCGCGCGTCGCGCTTGGGACGGGCGAGATCCGCATCCCGCTCGGGACCGGGATCGCCGGCACGGTGGCGGAGACCGGCCAGGTCATCAACATCCCCGACGCCTACGCCGACGCGCGCTTCAACCCCGAGCCCGACCAGCAGAGTGGCTACCAGACGAAGAGCCTCCTGACCTATCCCATGACCGGTCAGGAAGGTCGGGTCATCGGCGTGTTCCAGGCGGTGAACAAACACGGTGGCGGCGCGTTCACGAGCGCCGACCTGGAGACGCTCGCGTCGCTCGCGGCGTCCGCGGCGGTGGCCGTCGAGAACGCGCAGCTCGTGGCCGAGCAGAAGCAGCTGTGGCAAACGCTCATCGAGACGCTCGCGATGACCGTCGACGCGCGCGACCAGCAGACCGCCGGACACAGCCAGCGGGTCACGCGCTACGCGGACGTCATCGGACGCGCCATGGGTCTCAGGGGAAAAGATCTCGAGAAGCTCCGCGCCGCTGCGCTCCTCCACGATTACGGGAAGATCGCGGTGCGCGACAAGTTCCTGCAGAAGCCCGGAAGGCTCGACGAAGCCGAATTCGCGTATATGAAGGCTCACGCCGAGAAGACCGGCGAGTTCCTTGCGCATCTCGAGTTTCCGCGCGACATGCGCGACGTGCCGGTGATCGCGTCGCAGCACCACGAGCGCATGGACGGCAGGGGCTATCCAAAAGGACTTGCGGCCGAGTCGATCGTGCTCGGAGCGCGCATCGTCGCGGCAGCGGATGTCTTCGACGCGCTCACCGCACCGCGCTACTACAAGCCGGCGTATCCGCTCGATAAGACGCTTGAGATCATGGACGGCATGGCCGGCGACCACCTCGATCCGAAGGTGATGGCCGCGGTGCACGCCGCGCAGCCCCATCTCGAGGCCGCGCTCGCGGCGCTGAAACACACCTGGCCGCAGCCGGGTGACGAGGGTATGGGGACGATCCAGGAGGCGGCCGGCCTATCCGAGCGCGACCAGGCCGCCGAGAAGGCCGCCCGGTGAAGATCCGCTTCTGGGGCACCCGCGGCTCGATCCCGACCCCCGGCCCGAACACGGTGCGCTACGGCGGCAACACCGCGTGTGTCGAGGTGCGCGATTCGAAGGGCGCGCTCCTCGTGCTCGATGCCGGGACGGGTCTGCGCGAGCTCGGCATCGCGATGATGAACGGCGGGAACCAGGGTCCGTTCGATGTGGACCTGCTCCTGTCGCACCTTCACTGGGACCACATCCAGGGCATCCCGTTCTTCCGCCCCGCGTACGACCCGAAGAGCCGCCTGCGCATCATCGGGCCGAAGCAGTCGCGCACGATGAAGGACCTTCTCGGCATGGGCATGGACGATCCGTTCTTTCCGGTGGACCTCGACGATCTCCCGGTGCAGCTCGAGATCGACGAGATGGCCGACGGATCGGATGAGCGCGTCGGGCGCTTCCGCGTGCGCTCGTCAACGATCTTCCATCCCTCGCCTGCGCTCGCGTACCGCATCGAGGCCGACGGGCGCTCGCTCGTGTATGCGACCGACACCGAGGACGCCTTCTCCGGCAAGCCGAATCCGGTCATCCCGCTGTCGGCGGACGCGAACACGCTCATCCACGACGGCCAGTTCCTGCCGAGCGACTTCAAGGCGACGTGGGGCCACTCGACCGTTGACGCCGCCGTCGACGTCGCGGTGAAGGCGCGCGTGGGACGGCTCGTGCTGTATCACCACGACCCCGACAGGAGCGACGACGCGCTCGATCGGATCGGCCGGGACGCACAGCGCGCCGCAAGCGAGCGCCGCGCTGGACTCGAGGTCGTCGTAGCTCGCGAGGGCCTCGAGCTCGAGATCTAGAGGTATCGCGTCATGTTCCTTTCGCTGCGATCGATACTCATGGCGTGGGCGAAGCGAGGCTAGCGCCTTCGCGGCGGCGGTCGATCGCGTAGCCCGAGCCCGAGCGGCGCTTCGCGACCTCCTTCATCTCGGCCGCGGCGCGCGCAACCTCCGTCGCGCCGGCGAATCGTTCCGGACGAAGTGGGACGACGCCGATCGAGACGGTGACGAACGGCACTCGACGCATGCGACCACGGCGATCGGGTGCTTCGACCCAGCCGCGCGCACGGTCCTCCGCGTCGTAGAGCGCGGGGATCGACGCATCGAAGCGCGCGACGATCTCGCCGGCGATCTCCTCGGCGCGCTCGCCCGGAGCGAGGGCCACGAAGTCGTCGCCGCCGACATGCCCGATGAACGTGTCGTCGCCGAGCTCGCCGACGGTCTGGCTCAGCAGCTCGGCCAGATGGGCGATGAGCCGGTCGCCGCGAGTGAACCCGTGGTGGTCGTTGAAGTCCTTGAAGTGATCGACGTCGACGTAGAGGCAGGCCATGTCACCGCCCTCGGCGAGGCGCGCGTCGATCTCGTGCGCGATGCTGAGGTTGCCCGGCAGGCCTGAGAGCGGATTGAGCGAACGGAGCTCCGCCGCACGACGCAGGGCGGACGCGATGCGGGCGACAAGCTCGTCGACGTCGAACGGCTTCGCGACGTAGTCATCTGCGCCGTTCCGGAGCCGCGCCGCCATCTCGGCCGTCGTCCGCTTCGCGGTTACGAAGACTACCGGGATGTAGCGGGTGCGCCGATCGCGACGCAGCTCACGGTGCACCTCGTCGCCGGTCATGAACGGCATGCCGACGTCCAGGACGACGAGATCGGGGCGCGTGGCGCGGGCCTGCTCCAGCGCGGACTTGCCGTCGGCGACCAGGACGCAGTCGTAACCCGCCTCCTGCAGGGCCATGTCGATCAGCGCCCGGGTCGAAGGGTCGTCGTCCGCGACCAGTACGCGGCTCTTCATTCCTCTAGGGATAGCGGCGGCGAAGGGCACAAACAATGAGAAAACGGTACCGGGATGCCACCGCTGGTCCTGTCCCCCCAGCGGGAGAGCAAGCCACCGCCTGCGTGCTGTTTACCCGGTGTTGACGTCACAGCGCCCGACTCCAGCCGGCCCGACTACATTCCGCGGCGTGCGTCGCGCGCTCGTTCATGTAGTGCTCTGGATGTTCGCGACAGTGCTTGGCTATCTGCTCGCGGGATTCGGCACGCACTTTCCCGGCAGCTTCCCGGTCGGGAGCGGCGTCGTCACCGCGTTCGACACGGACGCGGCGCTGTTCGGCCTGTTCATCGGCAGCGTCGGTGGCCTCGTCATCGGGACGCTCCAGTGGCTCGTGCTGCGCTCGTGGCTGGGCATCACCTGGCCGTGGCTCGCAGCGACCGCCGTCGCGGTGGGCGTGACGCACGCGCTCGGCGACGGCCTGCCGTCCTCGTTGGAGTGGCCTCCGCTGGCGGTCGTCGGCGGAGTGCTCATGGCCGGTGCGCAGTGGGTCGCGCTGCGCGGTCGAGCCGACCGAACGCTGCTCGCGGCCACAAGCGGAATCGTCTTCGCGCTCGCCGTGATCGTCGGCGTGGGGGTCGCCGATCCACGGAGCGCCGACTGGCGCACTGCTCACATCGTGGCCTCCGCAGTGACGGGTGTTGTGGTCGGGGTCGCGGGCGGTGCCGCATTCCTCTGGAGCTCGCGCATCAGATCCTGAATCGGTCGATGGTTTCAGCGTCGCCATCCCGACTGGATTCGTGAGATGCCTACTACCATTTATGCGTATCGCCCGGGTGGCGGAATGGTTTACGCGTCGGCCTTAGGAGCCGATGGGGGTTAAACCCCGTGTGGGTTCGAGTCCCACCCCGGGCACCGCTGGCTTACTTCATGCGCTGACAGTTTGGCCTCGCTGAGGCGTCAGACCCCGATCGCGTC
>JANNUM010000340.1:0-1702 GCA_031395235.1 Chloroflexota bacterium | reverse complement strand
ACCGACTACGACGGCGTGCACATCGTGACGCACTCGATGGGCGGCGTCGTCGCCGATCGCGCGTTCGCGCTCGGACTCTCCGTGAGCGATGGCGTCACGACATACGTCGCGTGGTCCGCGCCGCACGACGGCGCCCACGCCGCGCAGGCGCTGCAGACGACACTCGCGGTCAGCGGCCCCGCGCGCGACGACACGCGCGCGTTCACCACGGCCTACTTCCGCGACCCCGATAGCGCCGCGGTGCGCGACCTCGCGCGAGCGGACCCGTCGGGGCCGCAGCCGGGCGTCGTCCGCCTCGACCTGCGTCTCGCGACCGACGCCCTGGTCAGCTCCGCCGACGCGCGCGATCCGGGCGTCGCCTCGCGTGTCCTGCTGCCAACGTCGCTTGGTGAGCTCGAAGGTCACGGGGGCATCCTGGGGAGCGAACAGGCCTTCGACCTCACTCTGGCGACGATCAGATCGAAGGCGGTGCCGCCGGACGAGCGCGGCCTCGCGCTCCGCGCCGCATCCGAAGCGGTCGCGCACACGGTGGACGGTCAAGCGCAGCTGGCACTGGCCGGTGTGTGCGGCCTGGTACTCCTTGGCGGCATCGGTGGTCTCATGCGGCGCACGCTGCGCCGCGCGCTGCCGTGGCCGCCGTTCAGCGAGTGAGAGGCGACCGTGGCCAGGCCATCGTCGAATTCGCGCTGGTCCTTCCGACCCTGCTCGTCGTCGCCCTCGCGATGGTGCTGGTCGCGGAGCTCGGCATCGCGCGACTCGCGCTTCAGCATGCGACCGCGGAGGCCGCTCGGGCCGGCGCGCTCACGAACGACGACGAGCAGATCCGCGGGACGCTCGCCGCGACGGTCGCTCCGCTCGCGCCTGACCGCGTCACGAGCGCGATCGCACCGCAGCAGGCCGAGCCTCCGCGTAACGGCGACCCGCGCGGGTCGCTGCTGACGGTCCGCGCGAGCTACACGCTGCCGGTCCCGCTCGGATTCGTGGGTCTTCCGCGCTTGGTCGTGACGGCCAGCGCGTCGCGTCGGATCGAGTGGACGCCGTGAGCGGCGAGCGCGGTCAGGCGCTACTGATCGCGGCGATGCTCATTGGCATCGGCGCGCTGGCGATCGTCGGCCTGCGTGTGGCGCAAGACCGCGTGCTCGCGAGCGCGCAGGCGCAGGACGCGGGCGAAGCCGCGGTCGAAGCCGCGGCGGCCGCTGTCGCGGACGTGTACATCGCGCGTCTTGCTGCGATCCGGGCTCACGCCTTCGACGTTCCGCGTCCCACAGCGGACGTCGCCGGCATGCTCGCGCACCCCGCGACGCGCGAGTCCGCGCGCGCGGCTGCCGCAGAGGCTGCGGCGCGCAACGGCGCGGTGTTCGACGGCGCGGTCGAGGCACGGTGCGTCGGCACGACGATCGAGATCGAGCTCCACCATGCCGGCCGGCTGCACCGCGCGGCTCTAACGGCGGACGCATGCTCCCCGCGCTGACCGCGTCGCGCCGCCGCCTCCCCACCCGCCGTATCGCACTCGGCGCGGCCTCGGCGCTGCTGACGCTCGGCGCGCTCGGCGTGGAGATGGGTGGGGCGGCTGCTCCGGCGCCACCGGCGTCGCTCGCCGATTCGCTCTCGCCGTCCACGTGGGCGATGAGCCTTCCGGCTGCCTGGCTCGCGGCGCCCGTGCCAGGCGTCCGCATCGGTGATCTGATCGATGTCCTTGCCG
>JANNUM010000328.1:0-6888 GCA_031395235.1 Chloroflexota bacterium | reverse complement strand
AACGAGCCCACGCTGCTCCTCGACAGCTTCGACAACACCGGACAGCTCGACGCGCAGAACTGGCGGCACGTCCAGTTCATCGAGCAGGTCCCGGACAACAACGGCGTCGTCATGACGCCGACGCCGATCGCCGGCGGCCAGGCTTGGCTGATGATGAGTGACGTCTGCAAGCACTGTCAGAACGCGAGCTGCCTTGAGGTCTGTCCCACGAACGCGATCGTGCGCACCGAATACGACACGGTCCTCATCCAGCAGGACGTGTGCAACGGATGTCGTGATTGCATCTCCGCGTGCCCGTACGGCGTGATCGGCTTCAACGAGAAGACCGGGACCGCGCACAAATGCACGCTCTGCTACGACCGGCTCCAGAACGGGCTGCAGCCCGCGTGCGCGAAGGCCTGCCCGACCGAGTCGATCAAGTTCGGTTACCTCGACGACCTCCAGGTGGCCGCTGACAAGCGTCTCGCCGCGCTGCAGACCGCGGGGTATAAGAAGGCGGAACTGTACGGCCGCGACGCGACCGTGTACGGCGGACTCAACGCCTTCTTCCTGCTGATGGACAAGCCGGAGGTCTACAAGCTCCCGAACGCCCAGAACGCCGTGCTGCCGAGCCGCAACAACATCAGCGGCTACGCCGGCGGTCTCCTCACCGCGGTCGCCGGTCTCGTGGCGGGCGTCCTCGCCTTCCGCTCGCACCGGATGAACGAGAAGTCCTGATGCCGCCACCCGCCCAACACTTCGCCGCGTCGCCGGGCTGGGAGTGGTGGATCCTCGGGTACTTTTTCTTCGCTGGACTTTCCGGCGGGACGTACGCCATCGGCACGCTCATGCGTTTCGCGGGCACGCCCGCGGACCGACGCGTGGCGCGGCTCGCCTTCATCGTCAGCTTCCTGGCGCTCATCCCGTGCCCGATCTTCCTGATCCTTGATCTCGGGCAGCCGCTGCGCTTCCTCAACATGCTCATCGACATGAGCAACGGGGGGCTCGCGTTCAAGCCGGAATCCCCGATGTCGGTCGGCGCCTGGGCGCTGCTCTTCTTCGGGCTGTTCTCGTTCGTGTCGCTGCTCGGTGCCCTCGCCGAGATGGGCACGCTCCGAGCGCTGGCGCCGGTAGCGCGCGTCTTCCGCGGCACGCTGGAGATGGTGTGGAACATCGTCGGCACGGGTCTCGGGTTCTTCATCGCCGGCTACACCGGCGTGCTCCTCTCGGTCTCGAACCAGCCGGTCTGGAGCGATGGCTGGCCACTCGGAGGCGTGTTCCTCGCCTCCTCGCTGACCGGCGCGGTCGCGCTCCTACTCCTGCTCGCACGTTCGCGCCGCGACGTCGACGCCGGCACCGCGGTCCGGCTCGAGCTCGCCGACCGGAACTTCGCCATCCTCGAGATCGTGCTCATCGCGGTCTTCCTCGTTACCGTCGCCATCGCCGGCACCATCGGCAAGATGCTGGGCGTGTGGCTGCTTCTCTGGCTCGTCGTCGCGGCGGGCCTGGCAGCGCCATTCGTGCTCTCGCGTCTCGACGCGGCGCGGCGCTGGTCGCCGGTCACCGCGCCGATCCTCGGGCTGCTGGGCGTGCTGGCGCTGCGCGCCCTCGTGATCTTCTCCGCTCAGACCTAAGTCGCTAGACGCGGCGACGCCGCGACGCGATCGCGAGCGACACAGTGGCGCGGCACCGAGGGCCCCCGCGCGCGAGGGGTCCCCGTCCCGCAGGGACGGGGTTTCGCGCGAAGAGAGGGTTTCGGGGCCGCGCCACTGCGAGGGTTGGCGTCACTGCGACCACTTCGACTCGTTTCCCTCGCTATGGGGAAACCAGCCCCCCTAAACTCACCGGACCAGCGTTCGGAGGATAGGGAGTACATGGCAACCGCAGTACCCACCGCAGCAACATCCGCGCCCGCAATGGGGGCGCCGCGACCGGCGGAGGCGTCCGCACCGCTCGCACCGGCGAGCATCGAGGAGACCGGCCTCACGTCGGCGTTCGTCGCCGACCTCACGCTGAAGCTCCTGTACCAGCGGGCCACGACTGCCGCCGAGCTCACGCAGGTGCTGTGCCTGCCGCTCAAGATCCTCCAGCCTGTCCTCGACTTCTGCAAGACCGAGCACCTCGTCGAGGTAAAGGGCGGCGCCGGCGTCACGGCCGCTACCTACGTGTACATGATCACCGAGAAGGGTCAGATCCGCGCAAAGGAAGCGATGGCGCGCAACGGATATGTCGGTGCGGCCCCCGTGCCGCTCGCCGCATACGTCGCGCGGGTGCGCGCACAGTCGGTGGGCGCCGTACAGATAACCCTCGAAGGCCTTCGCAAGGCGCTCGCGCACCTCGTGTTGCCCGACCTCACGCTCCGTCAGCTCGGGCCGGCGATCAACAGCGCGCAGTCGATCTTCCTCTTCGGTCCACCCGGCACCGGCAAATCGACGATCTCGAAGGCGCTCGCGACGATGCTTCAAGGCAGCATCGTCGTGCCGTACGCGATCCTCGTTGGCCAGCAGATCATCCGTGTCTACGACGCGTCTCGTCACCGTCCTCTAATTGAGCTCGACGCTCGCTTCGATCGACGCTGGGTCCCGGTCTCGCGCCCGTTCGTCGAGGTCGGCGGTGAGCTCACGCTCGAGGACCTCGATCTCGTCTTCGATCCGAACACGAAGGTGCACGAGGCGCCGTTCCAGATGAAAGCGAGCGGTGGCGTCCTCCTCATCGACGACTTCGGTCGCCAGCGCGCCTCCCCCGATCAGCTCCTCAACCGGTGGATCGTCCCGCTCGATCGCGACGTCGATTTCCTGACGACAGCTGATGGTCGCAAGATCGAGGTGCCGTTCGACGTCCTATTGGTCTTCGCGACGAACCGCACGCCCTCATCCCTCGTGGATGAGGCGTTCCTGCGGCGCATCCAGTACAAGATCGAGATCAAGCCGCCGACGCCGGAGGAGTTCTCCGAGATCCTTCGCCGCGTCTGCGAGCAGCAGAGGATCACCTTCTATCCGAAGGCCGCGGAGTGGATCGCGAAGTACTGCCTCGAGCGGAACATCGCGCTGCGCTCCTGCCACCCGCGTGACCTGATGCAGCACCTTGGTGCCGCGGCACGGTTCCTTGGCAAGCCTGCGGACCTCACGCCGGAGCTGGTGCAGCTCGCCTGCGAGACCTACTTCGTAGCGATCTAGAGGAGCGGACCGGCGCCCTATCCTCACCGGCGTGAGTCCGAGCGAGCGACTGAGCGGCCTGCGGCGGCGCGCCGCCCTCGGTGGTGGTGAGGCCCGGACGGGGCAGCAGCACGCCAAGGGCAAGCTGAGCGCGCGCGAGCGCGTGGATCTGCTCCTCGACGAAGGATCGTTCACCGAGCTCGACGCGTTCGTCATGGCGCGCCCGACCGAGCTCATCCCGGACGACGAGCGCGTGATGGGTGACGGTGTCGTGACCGGCTTCGGTCAGGTCGATGGCCGCCTCGTCTACGTCTTCTCGCAGGACTTCACCGTGTTCGGTGGGTCGCTGGCGGAGGCGCATGCCGCCAAGATCTGCAAGGTCATGGATCTGGCCGTCCGCAACGGCGCGCCGGTGATCGGGCTGAACGACTCAGGCGGCGCCCGCATCCAGGAGGGCGTCGTGTCGCTGGGCGGCTACGCCGACATCTTCCTGCGCAACGTGCTCGCCTCCGGCGTCGTCCCGCAGCTGTCGGCGATCCTCGGACCGTGCGCGGGCGGTGCCGTGTACTCGCCGGCGATCACCGATTTCATCGCGATGGTGCGCGACACCTCCTACATGTTCGTGACCGGGCCGAACGTCGTGAAGACCGTGACCCACGAGGACGTGACGCTCGACGAGCTCGGCGGTGCCGACGTGCACGCACGTCGCTCAGGCGTCGCGCACTTCGAGTGCGACGACGAGGTCTCGTGCCTGCAGCTTCTCCGGCGTCTCGTCGGCTATCTGCCGTCGAACAATCTCGATCCCGCGCCGGTCGTCCCGACGGACGACCCGTCGGACCGTCAGGACCCGGAGCTCGACGCGCTCGTGCCCGACGCTTCCAGCAAGCCGTACGATATGAAGGAGGCGATCCGGCGCGTTTGCGACGACGGCGAGCTGCTCGAGGTCCACGAAGGCTGGGCCCGCAACATCATCTGCGCCTTCGCTCGGCTCGACGGCCGCAGCGTCGGCGTCGTCGCGCAGCAGCCGCTGGTCCTCGCCGGCGTGCTCGACATCGACGCGTCGGTGAAGGCCGCCCGCTTCGTCCGTTTCTGCGACGCCTTCAACATCCCGCTGTTGACGTTCGTCGACGTGCCGGGATTCCTTCCCGGTACCGCCCAGGAGCACGGCGGCATCATCCGGAGCGGCGCGAAGCTGTTGTACGCATACGCGGAGGCGACGGTCCCGAAGCTCACGGTCATCACGCGCAAGGCCTATGGCGGCGCGTACGACGTGATGTCGAGCAAGCACATCCGTGGCGACTACAACGTCGCCTGGCCGAGCGCAGAGATCGCGGTCATGGGTCCGGAGGGCGCGGTGAACATCGTGTATCGCGAGGAGATCGAACGCGCCGCGGACCCGGAGGCCCGACGGAAGGAGCTCGTCGCCAGCTACGTCGAGCGATTCGCGAATCCGTACGTCGCAGCGGCACACGGCTACCTTGACGACGTCATCGAGCCACACGAGACCCGGCCGCGGCTCATCGCAGCGCTACGCTCTCTCGCAGGGAAGCGGGACACCAATCCCAAGCGAAAGCACGGCAACATCCCGCTGTAAGGGAAAGGGGGATCAGATGTACGGCACGATCGCGCGTCTGAAGGTGCGGAAGGATCGTCTCCGCGAGTTTCTCGCGCTCGGCAAGGAATGGGACGACCGCGAGCGCAAGCGCGCCCTCGGATACGTCGGCGGGGAGATCATGTGGGAGGAGAAGGAAGAGGGCCGCGCCTGCATGGTCATCCATTTCACCAGCCGCGAGTCCTACATCGCGAATGCGAATTCGCCGGAGCAGGACGCGTTCTACCAAAAGCTCCGAGCCTGTCTCGAGTCGGAACCGGAATGGATCGACGGCACCTTCGGTCGCTGGGACTCCGCATACGCGCATCCGCCGCAGTGGAGCCTGGGCGACAGCGGCACGTAACGCTGCCGCCCCCATTTGGAGCGGTCCTCGTCGCGAACCGCGGCGAGATCGCCGTGCGCGTGATCCGCGCCTGCCACGAGCTCGGCATCCGGGCGGTCGCGGTGTACAGCGACGCCGATCGAGACGCGCTGCACGTGCGCCTCGCCGATGAGGCGTATCCGATCGGACCCGCGTCGCCGCGCGAGAGCTATCTCGCGATCGAGAAGCTGATCGAGGTCGCACGGCGTGCGAAGTGCGATGCCGTTCATCCGGGCTATGGGTTCCTCTCGGAGAACGCGGACTTCGCGGACGCCGTGGGCGACGCGGGTCTGGTGTTCGTCGGCCCGCCCGGCGACGTGCAGCGGAGCCTCGGAGAGAAGACGCGAGCGCGCCGCCTCGCCCACGACGCGGGCGTGCCGGTTGCGGAGGGGACGGCCGAGCCGGTGCGCGACCTCGACCATGCGAGGCGCGAGGCGGAGCGCATCGGCTATCCGGTGATGCTTAAGGCCGCCGGCGGCGGTGGCGGCAAGGGGATGCGCGCGGTCGCGTCGGCCTCCGAGCTCGATGCCGCGTGGCGGCTCTCGTCGGGCGAAGCGGCCGGCGCGTTCGGCACTTCCGCGATGTTCATCGAGAAGCTGATCGACCGCGCGCGTCACGTCGAGATGCAGATCCTCGCCGATACGCACGGCCGGATCGTCTGGCTGGGCGAACGCGACTGCTCGATCCAGCGCCGCCACCAGAAGCTCATCGAGGAGTCGCCCGCGCCGTCGGTCGACGATGCGCTTCGCGAGCAGCTGGGCGACGCCGCGGTGCGGATCGCGCGCGCCGCCGGCTATCAGAACGCCGGCACGGTCGAGTTCCTCGTCGACGCGCGCGGCGCGTTCTCGTTCCTCGAGGTGAACACGCGCTTGCAGGTCGAGCATCCCGTGACCGAGCTCGTGACCGGGCTCGATCTCGTCGCGCTCCAGCTGCGCATCGCCGCCGGCGAGCCGTTGCCCTTCGCGCAGAGCGACGTCCGGCGCCGCGGCGCGGCGATCGAGTGCCGCGTCACCGCGGAGGACGCGCAGCGTGGCTTCGTTCCCGCGACCGGGCGCATCGCCGTGCTGCGCGAGCCGGGCGGGCCGGGCGTGCGCGTCGATTCCGGCCTGTTCGAAGGAGTCACCGTCACGAGCGACTACGACCCGCTGCTCATGAAGGTCATCGCGCACGGCGCAGACCGGACAGAGGCGCTCGCGCGCGCGCGGCGCGCGGTGCGCGAGACGATCGTCGCCGGACTGCCGACGAGCCTCGCTTTCCACGCCCACGTCCTCGACGAGCCCGACTTCGTCGCCGGTCGCTATGACACGAGCTACGTCGCGACGCACTGGCCACCGCGCTCGCCGGTCGGGCTCGCTGACAGCGCGGTCACCGCCGCCGCGCTCGTCGCGGTCCTCGCATCGCGGGGCCGCGCCGCACGCCGGCCGGTCGCGGCGCCCGACGGGGCGTGGTCTCGCGCCGGTCGCGAGGAGGCGCTGCGGTGATCTACGAGGTGAGCGTCGGCGAGCGGCGCCTGCGCGTCGAGGTCGCAGCGGACGGCCGTTTCCTCGTTGACGACGCCGTTGTCGCCGCGGAGATCGCCGAGCTCGCGCGCGGCCGGCAATGGTCGGTGCGCATCGCGGGTCGCAGCCACGAGGTGACCATGCTGACGAGCGATCCGCTGCGGCTCCTCGTCGACGGGACCGAGACACTGGCAAGCGCGCTCGACGAACGCGCGGCCGCCGCGGCCCGTGGCGCGGGCACAGTGCGTGGCGGGCGCCACGAGCTGCGCGCGCCGATGCCCG
>JANNUM010000270.1:0-1643 GCA_031395235.1 Chloroflexota bacterium | reverse complement strand
CAGCGCCGTGATCCGGGCCACGTCTTCGTGGCCCATGCCGGCGGTCGGCTCGTCCAGCAGCATCATCTCCGGGTCGAGCGCGAGCGTGGTGGCGATTTCCAAAGCCCGCTTGCGCCCGTAGGCCAGTTCGCCGGCGGCCGTGTTCTCGTAGCCGTCTAGCCCGACCGCCGCGATCAGTTCGTCCGCGCGGGCGTTGTGGTCGTTCAGCACCGATTCGCCTCGCCAGAAATCGAACGAGTGGCCGCGCCGCTGTTGCAGCGCAATGCGGACATTCTCGCGCACCGAAAGCTTCGGGAACACCGCGGAAATCTGGAACGATCGCGCCAGACCCATGCGCGCGATGTCCGCGGGGCGCGAACCGGTGATCTCACGCCCCTTGAAGAAGATCTGCCCGCGCGTCGCGGTCAGGAAATGGGTCAGCAGGTTGAAGCAGGTGGTCTTGCCGGCGCCGTTGGGTCCGATCAGCGCATGAATGGTCCCGCGCCGGATCGCCAGGTTGACATCTTTGACCGCGACGAATCCCTTGAACTCCTTGGAAAGCCCGCGCGTCTCGAGGATTACGTCGTCAGCCATTTCTCACCGCAGCATCATGCGGGCCCGGGCGTACCTTACACCAGCCCCGTCGGTCGGGGTGCCGACGCCTTTATCGACCTCACCGGAGCGGCCGGCTGCAATCGGCCGGCGGGGGCCAAGCGAGCTTCGGCGTGCCCGCGCAGACGGCGCCGCGATAGGGACCGCCTGGCTCGGCGTAGAATGGCCCGCCGAATTTCTGCACTGCCGGACTCGCTGCACGGAGGTTGCTTGCGCCTCAAGAAGGTCGTCGATCCCCAGGATGCCGTCGCCGTGATTCGCAACGGCGACGTCGTCGCCAGTACCGGTTACGGCGGCAACGGTACTCCCGATCAACTGTTTGTCGCGCTCGAGGAGCGCTTTCTCGCGACCGGAACTCCGCGCGACCTGACGCTGGTGTTCGCCGGTGGCCAGGGGGACGGCCGCGAGAAGGGATTGAACCACCTCGGCCACGAAGGCCTGGTGCGGCGAGTCATCGGCGGGCACTTCGGCCTGATCCCTCGCATCGAGCGGCTGATCGTCGCCAACCTCATCGAGGCCTACAACCTGCCCGAAGGCGTCATTACCCACCTGTACCGCGATATCGCCGCGGGCAAGCCGGGTACGCTGACCCGCGTCGGACTCGGGACCTTCGTCGATCCGCGCCACGGCGGCGGGCGCATGAACGCCAAGACGACGGAGCCGCTGGTGCGCCTCATCGAGGTCGATGGGGAGGAGTACCTGCTGTACCGCGCGTTTCCCATCCATATCGCGCTGCTGCGGGGCACTTCCGCGGATCCGGACGGCAACCTGACCGGGGAGCGCGAATCGCTGGTCCTCGAGAATCTCGCTCTGGCGATCGCGGCGAGGAACTCAGGCGGGCTGGCACTCTGCCAGGTCGGGTGGATCGCCGCCGAGGGCTCCCTCGACGCACGCAACGTGCGGGTACCGGGCATCCTGGTCGACTGCGTTGTCGCGGCAGCGCCCGAGCACCACATGCAGACCTACGGAACGCAGTACAACCCGGCGTTCTCCGGCGAGATGCGCGTGCCGATCAAGGCGCTCCAACCCATGCCGCTCGACCACGCCAAGGT
>JANNUM010000261.1:0-4339 GCA_031395235.1 Chloroflexota bacterium | reverse complement strand
GCCGACCTCGGCGGCCATCTCGTCGAGGTGGCCGCGCTCACCCATCAGCCGCGCGGGCCGCGGGATGCCCTCACGCGGGATCTCAGGATGCAGCTCGAACGGAAGCCAGTAGGCCTCCACGAGGCCATCCGCTACCAACCGGTCGACTCGCACGGAGTCGATGTAGCACCAGGGTCAGACGAAGTCGGAATAGATGATTAGCTCGGCCGGCATGGGAGGATCGATCGCGGGCCTACCGAGCCTTCGTCGCAGGCGGAGCGTCGGCTATCGGCGCGCCGAACCGGCTGCTAACAAGAGCGAGGAACACGCCGAGGATCGCGCCCGCGGCCGCGAGCAGGCGGAGTCCGCCGCTGGCCTCGAACCCAAGGGCGGCGTCCAGCGAGAACGCGCCTGGGCCGCCGAGCGTGATGAGGAGAGAGCCAGCAAGCAGCTGGAGCGGAAACTCGATGCCGCCCTTGCTGTTCCAGAATCCCTTCGGCAGATGGACGCGGAGCACGATGACGAGAGACTGTGCGAAGAGCAGCGTGGCGACGAGCGGCGTCAGCAGGCCCGCGGCGAAAAGGAACCCGCCGGCGAGCTCGACGTACGCCGAAACGATCGCCCAGAACGTGGCGGGCGAATAACGCATCCGGCCAACCGCACCCGCCCAGCCGGCGAAGCCGGGCCCGCCCCACCACCCGAGCGCCTTCTGTGCCCCGTGGGCCGCGAACGTCAGACCGACCGCGAGGCGAACGACGAGGAGGCCGAGATCGGTGAGCGACTGCGGGTCGAGCTGCACAGACACATGCTAGGAGCAGGGCCCCGCTCAAGGCGGTTTCGTTCATCCAGCCGCTGAAGGCGCAAGGACTGGTGCTGGAAGGGGAAGACCGGCCTTAGCGCCATACAGTGCGTTCGTGGGGAACGACCGTCCCGGAGAACGGGCGGAGATTCGCTGGCTCAACACGCCGAGGGCATCCGCTGACGAATACGACGCGCGCTACGAGCGGCGCGCCGCCGCCGGAGAGGACGTCCACGGTGAAGCCAACTTCGTAATGCGCTTCTCGCCCGGGTCGGTGCTCGATGCGGGATGCGGGACCGGCCGGGTCACGCGCGAGCTCGCGCGCCGCGGTGTCGACGTCGTCGGGGTCGATATCGACGCGGACATGCTGGCGACGGCGCGACGGAAGTCACCCGTGCTCGCCTGGCACTGCGCGGACCTCGCATCGGTCGAGCTTGGGCGGACCTTCGACGTCATCCTGCTCGCGGGGAACGTGCTGATCTTCCTGGCGGTCGGATCGGAGAGCGAGGTCATCGCGAATCTGGTACGGCATCTCGCGCCCGGGGGTCTCGTGATCGCGGGGTTCCAGCTCCAGCCCGGCCGATTGAGCGCCGAGCGCTACGACAAGATCGCCACGGCCGCCGGGCTCACGCTCTCAGAGCGGTGGTCGACGTGGGACCGCGGTATTTGGGATCCGCGTGGTGACTACGTCCTCTCGGTGCACGCGTCACGCGCATAGCCGCAAGCGGGTCCATCCGCGGCCAGCGCTTGGCACCAGACGGCGCGACGAGGTAGATCGCGCGGTTCTGGTCCCTGACCCCCCAACGTCGAGCAGCAGGTCTGGCGATCCTCACCATTTTCTCGCTCATGCTGTCCGACTTTTTCGACACCGCCGGGACGGTCGTATCCGTCGCATCTGAAGGCGGCTGGCTGAAGAAGGACGGCACCATCGAACGTGCCGACCGCGTCTTCTGGGTCGACTCGCTCGGCGCGCTGTTCGGGGGCATCGCCGCGTGGCGACCGTTCGTGCCTAGCGGTCCCGAGCCGCGAGCAGCGCGGGCGAGGGACAGAAGGTAGCGAAGCTCCTTCGTTCGCTGGAGCAGGCCGCCCGGGATGCAACGCCAGAAGTCCGATCGGAAGTGCTACGCACGCTCGTAGGACGCGCGGTGGCGTCGTGGGACGGCGACGGCGTAAGGCTCCGGGTTGCCTACAATGCCCGCTGAGACTCGCCTGCCGCTGCAAGGCGGCACGCAGCAATCTTGTTCTGCTCGCTGAACATGACACGACCTTGCGGTGGGACACGAGACTCAGTCCCGATCCTCAGGAACGCAAGGGCCGATTCCGTAACGCTCAGTTGTCCTGGGCCTCGGAACGGGTGACGAATCGGTAGCCCGTGCCTGGAACGGTCTCGATGTAACGAGGCTTGTGCCAGTCGTCCTTGAGCTTCGCCCGCAGCGCCTTCACGTGCCGGTCCACGACGTTGCTCTCGATCACGAAGTCGGTGCCCCAAACCGCGTCAAGGATCTGCTCCCGCGTGAGGACCGTCCCCGCGTTCGCGGCGAGGAGGTACAGGAGCGCCTGCTCGAGCGAGGTGAGGCGCAGCTCGCGTTCGCCCGCGAGGACCTTCCGGTTCAGCAGGTCGATCTCGAGGTCGCCGATGCGCAGACGCGGCACGAGCTCTCCGGCGCCGCCGTGCACACGACGAATCACCGCGTGCGCGCGGGCGACCAGGTCGTCCGGTACGAAGGGAACCGCGATGTAGTCGTCCGCGCCGCGCTCGAAGGCATCGAGCTTCCCGCGCAGATCGCTGCGCCGGGTGAGCGCGATGACCCCTATCGGCTCGTGGGCGAGAGCTTCGTCGATGAGCTGGATCGCCCGACCGGCCTCGACGTCGATGTCGACCAGAACGAGGTGGGGCCTCCAGTGCTCGATCGCGCTCTTGCCTTCGGCAACCGTCGCCACGACCTGGCGGGCGTACCGCAGATGCTGCAATGTGAGGCCGACGGTGTTCGCGAGCGCGTTGTCACCGATGACCAAGAGCACGCGGGTCGCGCTGTTGGATCCTCTTGCGGCCGGCTCGGCCGCCCCAGCCTCTGCCACCACCCCATCGTAGTCCCGGCTGTTCGCTAGAGGAAGTTGAAGAGCTGCGGTAGCCGCGCGAACTGACCAGACACCATCACGAGGCCCATGACGATCACGAGCGTACCGCCGGCCAGATTCAGCGGGCGTATCACGCGCGCGAGCGCGCGCGTGATGCGCTGCGTCCCGCCGATGCCCGCGGCGATGACGAGGAACGGCACGCCCATGCCGAGCGCGTAGGCGAGGAGCAGCGGCGCTCCGGACGCTATGTCCTGGCTGCTGAGGAGCAGGTTCAGGATCACCGCGAGATACGGACCGACGCACGGTGTGAAGCCGACGCCGAACGCGAGGCCGATGAGGAACGAGCGCGGCAGGCCGGCCGTGTTGCCCTCGAGACGCAGATCGAGCTCCCGCATCAGGAATGGGATCGTGATGAGGCCGACCATGTGCATCCCCATGACGATGAGGAGGATGCCGCCCAGGCGCTGCAGCCAGTAGACGAGCTCGCCCGCGAGGGCGCCCACGAGCGCGATCGCGACCCAGAGCAGCGTGAACACGACGCTGAAGCCGATCACGAACGCGAGCGCGTGCGTGACGGTGCGCAGGCGCTGCGTCCCCGTGAGCGCCGCCTCGCCGGCCATGTTCACCAGGAACGCGGGCACCAGCGGGAGTACGCACGGCGAGAGGAAGGACAGGATGCCCGCGCCGAACGCGATCGCGACGTTCATACGGCTAGCGTATCTTCGCGCCGCCGGATGCTATGGAGTGCCGGCCAAGCCCGGTCGCTACCCGCACGTGTGCATGCAACATGAGGGCGACGGGATGGTCGGCGTGGTGACCGTGGTCGACTAACGGCGCGCAGGCAAGCGGCAGGCGCGCTGGCGCTAGCCGATCGCCTCCGCCAGATCCTCGATCAGGTCGTCCACGGTCTCGATGCCGACGGACAGCCGCACGAGGCCGGCCGGCGGCGCGAGCTTCGTGCCGCGGACGGAGCCATGGGTCATCGCGAGCGGGACCTCGATCAGCGACTCGACGCCGCCGAGCGATTCCGCGAGCGCGAAGATCTTCGTGCGTGCCGCCATCCGCTTCGCGGCGGCCTCGCCGCTCTTCAGCTCGAACGACAGCATCCCACCGAACGCGCGCATCTGCCGCTTCGCGATGTCGTGGTTCGGATGCGTCCGAAGGCCCGGGTAGTTCACGCGCACGACCTTGGGGTGCTCGCTGAGCCACTCCGCGATGGCCTGCCCGTTCGCGGAGTGGCGCTCCATCCGCACCGCGAGCGTCTTCGCGCCGCGGAGGACGAGCCAGGCGTCGAGCGGTCCGGGCACGCCACCAACGGCGTTCTGCAAGAAGGCGAGCCGCTCGCGCAGCGCGGGATCGTTCCCGATGATGGCGCCGCCGACCACGTCAGAGTGCCCGCCGATGTACTTGGTCGTCGAATGAAGTGCCAGATCCGCGCCGTGCGCGAGCGGATTCTGGAGGTACGGACTCGCGAAGGTGTTG
>JANNUM010000206.1:0-1654 GCA_031395235.1 Chloroflexota bacterium | reverse complement strand
CCCTTGTCCGACAGCTCGAAGCGCCCACGACGCTGCGTCATCGCGCCGGTGAACGAGCCCTTCTCGTGGCCGAAGAGCTCGGCCTCGAGGAGCGTCTCGGGGAGCGCCGCGCAGGAGACCTTCACCATCGGGCCGCTCCGGCGGTTCGAGTTGTAGTGGAGCGCTTCGGCGACGAGCTCCTTGCCGGTGCCGCTCTCACCCGTGATGAGGACCGTGGCGTCCGACTTCGCGACCTTGCCGATCGTCTTGTAGACCTCCTGCATCGCGGGCGAGTTGCCGATGATGCGTTCCGTCTGCACGAGCGACGAGATCTCGTCGCGGAGGACCTCGACCTCGGCCGTGAGCGCCAAGTGCTCGAAGACGCGCTTCACGTTGTAGGTGATCTTGTTGAGCTCGAAGGGCTTCGTGATGTAGTCGAAGGCGCCAAGCTCCATGGCGCGGATCGCCATGTTCGAGCTGCCGAACGCGGTCATGATCAGGACCGCCGTGCGCGGGTTCATCGCCTTCGTTCGCGAGAGCGCCTCAATGCCGTCGAGCTCAGGCATCCGGATGTCCATGATCACGAGCTCGGGGTTGGACTCCTTCACCTTCTCGACGACCTCGGCACCGGTCGCCGCCTCGAGGACGGCGAAGCCCTCGTCGGCGAGCAGTTGCTTCAGCAGCGAGCGGATGGAGGCGTCGTCATCGGCGACCAGGATCGTCTTCTGAGCCACTGTTCTGTACGGTTCCTTCTCAGGGGTCGCCGGTTTTGGGCCGTTTCGGCCGCGCTCCCCCCGCCGGATTCGAGTTTGTGTCGCACCAAGCGTACATGTCAAGCCGGGTCAGCCCAGCCGCGGGCGGGCTAGGGAACGTCGGTCACCGCACGGATCTGCGTGCCGGCGAGCGCGACGAAGAGCGTGAAGGCTCCGGCGAGCCCGATGAGCAACGACACCTGGACGACGTCGGCGAGCGCCCCGACGAGCACGACGATCGGCAACCAGGACAAGTTGAGGAGGGAGATCCGCGCGCCGATCACCGCGCCGCGCACGTTGGCCGGCGCGTGTTCCTGGAGGATCGCGATGTTCGGCACGTAGAAGACGACGTTCGTGATGCCCGTCACGACAAGCGCGAGGAGGAGCAGCTCGAACGTCGGCGCGATCGCCACAACGATCAGCGACGCGCCACACGCAGCGAAGCCCCAGACGACGAGCTTGCCCTTCGCGACCGAACGTGAGAGACGTGCCAGAACCAACGCCCCGACGACCGCCCCCGCGGCGATGCCTGCCTCCGCGAACCCATAGAGGCTCGCCCCGAGATCGGGCTCGCTCGCCGCGAAGCGGCGGAAGACCAGCACCGGAAGGAGACCGTTCAGCACCGGGATGCAGAGCTGCGCGAGAAGGGAGAAGACGGTGTTCGCGCGGAGCAGGGACGAGTCCCTGATGACCCGAAGTCCCGCTCGTGCTTCGCGCATCGCGCTCCGCCACGAGACCCGTCGAGGCGGCGACTCGGTGACCGTGACCTCCAGCATGAGCACCGCGGAGAGGGCGAACGTGAGCGCGTCGACGTAGAACACGCCGACGCCGATGGAGGCCACGAGCAGGCCGCCGACCACCGCGCCGAGGATCTCGACGGTGCGATCCGTCGCGTAGACGACGGCGTTCCCCGAGACGAGCTC
>JANNUM010000167.1:0-3098 GCA_031395235.1 Chloroflexota bacterium | reverse complement strand
GTCGGCGCGACGTTCCGATCCTCGATCGGTCGCACGATCACCCAGGCCGACAACATCCACTTCTCGCTACTCACCAACAACACGAACGAGATCCATTTCAACGCGCACTACGCCGCGCAGACCGAGTTCAAACGCCCGCTGGTGAATAGCTTCCTCACGCTGGCGACGGTCGCAGGGCTGATGGTCCCGCAGACGAGCCGCTGGGGATTCGCTCTTGGAGTGGGTGAGGTGACGCTGCCGAGCCCCCTCTTTGAGGGCGACACGCTCTACGCCGACACCGAGGTGCTCGGGGCACGCGCGTCGCGCTCGCGCCCAGGGTGGGGCATCGTCACCGTCCGCCAGCGTGGCATCAAACAGGACGGCACCGTTGTCCTGATCGCAAAGCGCACCTTCATGGTGCCCACGCGCGCGAACGCGCCGAAGCCGCATTTCCCCGAGCCGCGCGAGTAGCAATGGACTTCGGCCGGACCGACGAGCAGGAGTCGATCCGCTTGGCGGTGCGCTCACTCTGCGCGCAGTTCCCGGACGAGTACTGGCGTGAGCTCGACCGAGCGAGCGAGTACCCAGAGCGCTTCGTGCGCGCGCTAACCGATGCGGGCTGGCTCGGCGCTCTCATCCCGACCGAGTACGGCGGCGCGGGGCTCGGTATCGCGGAGGCGGCGCTCATCATCGAGGAGATCAACACGTCCGGGGGCAATGCCGCGGTCGCGCACGCGCAGATGTACACGATGGGGACGCTGCTGCGGCACGGTAATGACGAACAGAAGAGGCGTTATCTGCCGCGTCTCGCGAAGGGCGAGCTGCGCCTGCAGGCCTTCGGCGTCACGGAGCCGGAGGCCGGTTCGGAAACGACGCGCATCAAGACGATGGCGACGAAGCGCGGCGACCGCTACGTCGTCAACGGGAAGAAGATCTTCATCTCACGCGCGAAGCACTCCGATCTTCTCCTCTTGCTCGCCCGCACCACACCGTACGAAGACCTCGACGACAAGACACGCGGCCTCTCCGTCTTCATCGTCGATCTGAGCGCGGCCGTCGCCAGCGGGCAGATCGTCGTGCGACCGATCGAGACGATGTTCAACCACCACACGACTGAGCTCTTCATCGATAGCCTTGAGGTGCCGGCGACCGACCTCGTCGGCGAAGAGGGCATGGGTTTCCGTCACATCATCGACAGCTGGAATGCCGAGCGGATCCTCATCGCGTCCGAATCGCTGGGCGACGGCCGCTGGTTCGTCGAACGTGCGGCCAAGTACGCGACAGAGCGAGTCGTTTTCGGTCGCCCGATCGGCGCTAATCAGGGCGTGCAGTTCCCGCTGGCCCAAGCGCATGCGCATCTCGAGGCCGCCGCGCTGATGCGCGACAAGGCGGCGTGGCTGTTCGACCACGATCGCAAGTGCGGCGCCGAGGCGAACATGGCGAAGCTCCTCGCGTCGCAGGCCGCGTGGGACGCCGGGAACGCGGCCATCGACGCCTACGGCGGCTACGGCTTCGCGCGGGAGTACGACGTCGAGCGCAAGTTCCGCGAGACGCGACTTCTGCTCGTCGCGCCCATCAGCAACAACCTCGTCCTCGCGTATATCGGACAGCACGTGCTCGGGATGCCGCGGTCGTATTGATGGACACACTCCCGCCGATGCGCTCGCTCATGTTCGTGCCCGCACACCGCGAGCGAATGGTCCAGCGCGCGCTCGGCCTGGGCGAGTTCGGTCCGAGCTTGCTCGACGTCGCCCTCCTTGACCTCGAGGACGGGGTGCCGCCCGCATCAAAGGAAGAGGCGCGACGGATGGTCGCTGAGGTGCTGGGTCTCCCGTCGCGCGGCGGACCGCTTCGTTTCGTGCGCATGGAGCGCGCGCTGAGCGACGCTGGCGAGGCCGATCTCGATGCGGTCATGCGCCCCGGCCTGGACGGGATCGTCGCGCCGAAGGTGCGACGGGCGGAGGAGATCGCGTGGCTCGCCACCGAGCTCGTGGCGCGCGAACGGCGCGCGACGATCGCCCCAGGCACGGTGCGAATCATCGCGTCGATCGAGAGCGCGGCCGCGCTGGTCGATGCACCGCGTATCGCGGCGTCGTCGGAGCGGCTCATCGGCCTCATGTTCGGCTCCGAGGACTTCGCGCTGGACCTCGGCCTTCCGACGAAGCGCCAGGGCGAAGCGGCGGAGCTGCTGTACGCGCGCTCGGCGACCGTTGTCGCCGCCGCGTCCGCTGGGAAGCTCGCGTTCGATGGCATCTGGCCGGATATCGAGGACACCGCCGGCCTTCGTGCCGACAGCCTGCGTGCGCGCCGCCTCGGCTTCAGCGGCAAGACTCTCATCCACCCCGGCCAGATCGCGGCCGTCAACGAGGTCTTCAGTCCGACCGCGGCGGAGGTCGACGAGGCGCGGCGAGTGGTGCGTGCCTTCGACGAAGCGCTCGGTCGCGGCCACGGCGCGGTCGCGCTCGACGGGCAGATGCTCGACGCGCCGGTCGTCGACCGCGCGCGGCGCGTCCTGCGCGCGCAGGAGCGCAACTCTTAGGCTGTTGCGCGTGCCCCTGATGAGGCCGACGGAGCCGGTCGGATGAGACTCCTGACGTTCGTCTCCGACGAGGGCCCGCGCGCCGGCACGTTCGCGTCCGACGGCACGATCGTGGCGATCCGCGATCTGGTGCCCGATGCGCCGCTCGACATGCTGGGCGTTATCGAGCGGTTTGACGGGATCCGCGAGCGCGTACGAGAAGCGGCGACTCGCGCCCGCGGCGGCGTGGATCCATCGCGGACGAAGCTGCTCGCGCCGATCCCGCTGCCGCGCCGGAATGTCTTCTGCGTCGGATGGAACTACTCCGAGCATTTCCAGGAGGGCGCGAATCTCCGCGCCGCTCAAGGCGCGCCAGGCCAGCAAGAGATCCCCGAGTACCCGGCGCTCTTCTCGAAGAATCCGGCGACGGTGACGGGGCCGGACTCCGGCGTGCTGTTCCCCGCGCCAGTCTCCGAGCAGCTCGACTGGGAGGTCGAGCTCGCCGTGATCGTGGGCCGTCCCGGGCTCGACATCAGCGAAGCGGACGCGATGCGGCACGTCTTCGGCTACACCTGCGCGAACGACGTCTCGGTGCGTGACG
>JANNUM010000144.1:0-7456 GCA_031395235.1 Chloroflexota bacterium | reverse complement strand
CGTCGAAGAACAGCTACTGCAGGAACGTCGCGACGACCGAGATCCCGTACGCGGCCGTCGTGCCGACGACGATGAGCGTGTTCATGTTCACCTGTCGATGGCGTGCCGCGCCCCAGGCGTTCACGTAGAACGACGCGGCCGCCCATAGCTGCACCGGCGTCGCGAGGGCGAACATGAGATACGCGCGCCACTGCTCGTGCTCTATCCCGCTGATCACGAGATCCGCCATCGAGACGATCATCGTCAGCGAGCCGAGCACGGCCGCGACGAAGAGCCGGCGCCGCAGCGACGCCAGCTGCGAGCGCCGTGCGGCGCGCTCCTGATCCTCGACCGCGGCGCGCTCCTTCTGATCCCCGCTGAGCGCGAGCGCGCCGTAGCCCGCGCGCTCGACCGCACGCAACAGCGCGGGAAAGTCCGCGCGCGTCGGGTCGAGCTCCACGCTCGCGCGCTCCGTCGCGAGATTCACGTCGGCGCTCTTCACACCGCTGACGCCGCGCAGCGCCGATTCGACGTTCGCGACGCACGACGCGCAGGTCATGCCGGTGATGGCGAGGTCGCGCCGGTCCATGGTCGAGACCCCGGAGCCCTCCGTGGCCATCAGCGCTCCCCGCCGCTCGCGCGGAGCGAGCGGGCGATGGCACGTATGAGCTCGACATCGTCCAGCCCGGGACCCGTGTCGCGCGCGTAGGGACGCAGGCGATCCGCGAGCTGCTTGGCCACGCGCGCGCGGTGGTCCGGCGCGAGCTTCGCCTCGCGCGCGACGAACTCGCGCACCAGACGCTGCGCCTCCCCGGGAAGGACCCGGACCTCGACCTGCGCGCCGGCACCGAGGGGCGTGACCGTACGGAGCGAGAAGTAGTCGAGCTGGGGCCGCGGCGCGCGGACCACGAACGTGCCCGCCGCGAGATCGCCCAGACGCTGCGAGCGCGACGACACCACGATCGCGAGCAGGCCGAAGCCGTAGAAGGCTGGGAGGAAGTCAACAACGCGGACGAGATTGCGGACCAGCACCGCGGTGAAGCTCGCGGGGGCGCCGTCGTCTGCGATCACGCGCAGACCAAACAGCCTCTTCCCGATCGTCTGACCGTTCCCGAGCCACTCGAGGAGGATGAAGTAGCTCCAGGCGACGGCGAACGTGAGCAGCACCGCGATCCCGAAAAACGGCGACGCCGTCTGGAGGCCGACCGCGCCCGCGAACATCGTGAACATGAAGAACGCGCCGATGAAGATCAACGTGGCGAGGATGAAGTCGATCAGCGCGGCGAACCCGCGGTTCCCGCCTCCGGCCAGGTCGTAGCGAAGGACGACGTGATCGGCGGTCTCGACCTCGAGCCGCCCGAGCGAGACGGCCATGGGCACATGGTACGTTCGCGCCTGACGACCTACGTGCTGCCCACGGGCCTTCCGGACGCGATCGACGGCGGCGCGGACACCGCAGCGATCGCGTAACACACGACCGCGACGAGACCCAGCGCCGTGAATCCTCCGATCAGGGCGACGATCGTTCCGACCGTCGCGCCCACGACCGATGCCGTGCCGTTCACCGCCCAGACCCAGCTCACCAGCGCGGGGTGTCCGACGAGCGCGACAACGCGCGGGAAGATCGTGCCAAGCGGGATCCCAACGATGACCGCGGCCAGACCCGCGAGGGTGACACGCACCTCGAGTGGAGCGTCGAGCGTCGCGGTCGTGAGGAGTGGCAATCCAGCAAGGATCAAGAGCAACACAAGAGCGCTTGCCGCGGCGGAGAGCCGCACGCCAGCCGGAACACGTGACGACACCGCGCTACCCGCGGCGGCACCGCCGAGGAGGGCGGCGAGCCCGATGGACAACGCGAGGGCGGGCTGGCCCAGATAGAGCGTCAGGCGCTGCAACAGCACCAGCTCGGCCGCGATGAATCCGACGCCGAGCGCGAGCGCGACCACCGTTCCGGGCGGTAAGGAGCGTCCCGCCGCGAGACGCGCGCCGCGGTACACGGGAAGCAGGACGAAGAGGGCGGCCAACGCAACGGAGAGCACCAGCGTCGTGACGAGGACCGCATAGCCATACGGCAGCTGTTCGCGTCCCGCCAGGATGTCGGTCAGGGCGACCGTGTCGAAGAAGAACGGCTTGTCGTCGGTGGGCGGCGCCTCGGCGCGCGCGAGATCCACGAGCGGGCCGCTGGGCACGAGCGGGTCGAGCGCCACGCTGAAGCCGTGCTCATCGGCGAAGGAGCGCAGCCGCTGCATGTCGATCGGCGTGAACGGATCGTTCCGCGCGAGTACCAGGCCGAGCAGGCCGTGGCGCAGAACAGCGATCGAGCGCTCCGGATGGTCGTGACCCAGCCGGCGCAGAGCGCCGTCGGCGATGCCCACGGTCCTCGCGATCTCGGCCGGCGGGTCGCGATACCACCGCGTGATCGCGATGACGCCGCCGGGCGTGAGATGGCCGAGGAAGTCGAGCATCGCCTCTTCGGTGTAGAGGTAGTTCTCGGTGAGCGCGTAGGCGCCCGCGGTGAGGGCGGCGAAGCTGTCGACCACGGTGATCGCCAGAACGTCGTAGCGATCCGAAGAGCGACGCACGAAGCTGCGCGCCTCGTCCTCAAAGACGTGAACGCGCGGATCGAGGTACACGCCGCCGCTGTATTCGGCGTACGGGCCACGCATCAGCGCGACCTCCGTGCGGTTCACCTCGACGGCCGTCACCGATGTCGCGCCATGCTGCAGCGCGTTCAGCACGTCAATGCCTCCCCCTGGCCCGACGATCAGCACCGAATCGCGCGGAGCGAGCGTGTAGGGCGCGGCGAGGATGCTTGCGTTGAATACCGCGAGCTCGGCTGCCGTGGCGCGCATGACGATCGGGGTGAACGCACCCATGTCGAGGGTCATCATCAGCGAGGGCGCTCGCGGTCCCGCATAACGCTCGCTGATGAGGAACGCGTAATGGCCCGGATCGCCCAGCGCGCCGATCCGTGCCACATCCACGCGCGCGAGAGGGTCCCAGCGCGCGAACTCGTGGGGCTTTCCCATCGTGTCGGACTTGAACGGTCCGGGTCGCGGAGGCGCCAGGACTTCGCCCCAGAGCGAGAGCGCCATTGTGATCGCGATCGCGACGACCGCGAGACCGGCTCGCACCGGAACACGCGCGCGCCCTGGTGCGAGGAGGGCGGCAGCAGCGAGGAGTGAGGTCGCCGCGACGATGCCGTAGAGACCCTGTCCGCCGAGCGTGCCGATGGCGAGGTATCCGACGACCCCGCCAGTGGCCGCGCCCGCAAGATCGAACGCGTACAGGAGTCCGCTAGCCTCCGGCGCCTCGCGAAGCGCGCGAACGATGACCCAGCTGACGCACAGGACGGGAACGACGCCCAACACATACGCGGCGGCGGCGGCGGCGAACATGCCCGAGGCGAGCGGATCGATCCTCGTCTCGATCACGAGCGCGACGAGCGTCGCGACGGCCGCGGCCACGGCCAGCTGCGCCGAGGTCGGCCGACGCGCGCGCACGTCGACCACGGCCGCGGCGGTGCCGCCACCCGCGACGCCAAGTAGCGCGCCGCTCACCACCAGGAACGTGAGGTGGTAGTCGAGCATCGCGCTGAACAAACGCGTCTGGACGAACTGGAAGAGCAGCGCGGCGAACGACAAGAAGAAGATCGCGACGAAGACTGAGATCGGCACATGGTACGTTCGGGGCGTGACGATCGATCGGTTCATCGAAGACCGGCGCGCGCGCTGGGCCCGGCTCGGACAGCTGGTGAGCGCGGCGCGAGGACGCGTCGCGCGCCTGAGCGCCGACGACGTCATCGAGCTCGGCCGGCTCTACCGCGTGACCACGGGCGATCTCGCGATCGCGCGCCGCGACTTCGGGCGCGACGTCGCCACCGAACGGCTGAACGACCTCGTCGCCGCAGCGCACGCGCTTGTGTACAGCGAGGCGCCGACGAGCGGCCGACGGCTACGGCGCTTCGTGCTCGGCGAGCTGCCCGCGACCGTCCGGGCGAATCTTCCTTGGACCGGGGCCGCGTTCGCGATCTTCATCGTGTTCGCGCTCGCGATGTACGCGGTCGGGCTGCTCCTGCCCGAGGTCGCGGCGAACGCTCTCCCCGAGGAGACGCGGCAACAGCTCGCCGAGCGGCAGTTGTGGACCGACATCCCCGAGGGCTTCCGGCCGATCGCGGGTCCGTTGATCATCGTGAACAACGTTCGCGTCGCGATCGTCCTCTTCGCGGGTGGACTTACCGCAGGCGCGCTCACGATCTACGCGCTCGCGGCGAACGGCGCGATGCTCGGCACGATCTTCGCGGTCGTGCAGGGCTACGGGCTCTCCGGAGGTCTGCTCGCGTTCATCGCGGGGCACGGCGTCCTCGAGCTCTCGGCGATCTTCCTGTCGGGCGGTGCGGGCCTGCGCCTGGCATCGGCGATCCTGCGGCCTGGCGAGCGCTCGCGCCGCGACGCACTGCGACTCGGGAGCGCTCAAGCCGCGCGCGTGATGCTCTTGGTGATACCGGTGCTCGGTGTTGCCGGCCTCATCGAGGGCTTCCTATCGCCCAGCGGCGTGGGCGAATCGGTCAAGGCGGGCGTCGGCGTCGTGACCGGGGCGGCCCTGTGGGGCTACGTGCTGCTGCTGGGTCGCCGCAGAGCGATGCGACGCGGAGCGAACGCGGCGGCGAGCGCATAGCAGCCGACCGCGACAAGGCCCAGCCCGGTGAAGCCGGCGGCGAGCGCGATCATCGTGCCGACCGTCGCACCTATGACCGATGCCGTGCCGTTCGCCGCCCAGACCCAGCTCACGAGCGGTGGCTCGCGCACGTCTGAGATCAGTCGCGGGAACACCATCCCAAGCGGCGACCCGACCGCAAACGCCGCCGTGGCCGCGATTAGCACGCGCACCTCGAGCGACGCCGCGAGCGTCACGTCGGTGACGAGCGGCAGCACACCGAGCACCGCGAGCAATGCGGCCGCGCTCGCGATCGCCGCGGCGCGGACGCCGACGCGTCCACGCGTCGACAGCGCGCTCCCCGTCGCGGCACCACCGAGGAGGGCAGCGAGTCCGACGGACAGCGCGAGCGCCGGCTGGCCGAGGTACAGCGTCAGGCGCTGCAGTAGGACGAGCTCTGCGGCGATGAAGCCGGCGCCGAGCGCGAGCGCAACCACCGTACCGGTCGGCACGGCGCGTCCCGCAGCGATGCGCGCGCCGCGGTACAGCGGCAGCAAGGCGAAGACTGCGGCCATCGCCAGCGAGAGCACGAGCGTCATGAGCAGTACCGCGTACCCGTAAGGCAGCGGCTCGCGTCCGGCGAGGACGTCGGAAACGGGGACCGTGTCGAAAAAGAACGGCTTGTCATCGGTCGGCGGCACCGCGGCGCGCGCGAGGTCCACCAGTGCTCCGCTCGGCGCGAGCGGGTCCAGGACGACACTGAAGCCATATCGATCGGCGAAGGATCGGAGTCGCTGCATGTCGGGCTGCGTGAACGGATCGTTCCGCGTGAGGACGATCGCAAGCTGTTTGTAGCGCAGCACGGCGATCGAGCGTTCCGGATGCTCACGACCCAAACGGCGCAACGCGCCCTGGGCGATGCTCACAGTCCTGGCTATCTCGGCCGGCGGTTCGAGGTACCAGCGGGAGATAGCCGTCACGCCACCGGGGGTCAGATGCTCGAGATAGTCGATCATCGCCTCTTCGGTGTAGAGGTAGTTCTCGGTCAACGCGTAGGCCCCGGCGGTGAGCGCGGCGAGGCTGTCGACGACGGTGATGACCAGGACGTCGTAGCGGTCGGGGGAGCGGCGGACGAAGCTCCGCGCTTCGTCCTCGAAGACGTGCACGCGCGGATCGAGGTACAGGCCACCGCTGTACTCTGCGTACGGGCCACGCATGAGCGCGACCTCGGTGCGGTTCACCTCTACCGCCGTGACCGATGTCGCTCCGTGCCTCAGCGCGTTGAGCACGTCGATGCCGCCGCCCGGTCCGACGACGATGACGGAATCGCGCGGGCCGAGCGCGTAAGGGGCGGCGATGAGGCTCGCGTCGAGGAAGGCGAGCTCGGTTTCGCTCGCGCGCGCAATGATCGGCGTGTACGCGCTCATGTCGAGCGTCATGAACAGCGCCGGCGGTCGCGGTCCCGCGTAACGTTCGTCGATGAAGAACGCGTAGTCGCTGGGATCGCCCTGCGGACCGATGCGGGCGATATCGATGCGCGCCAGGGGATCCCAGCGCGCGAACTCGTGCGGCGCGGCCAGCAGGCCCGCCTTGAACGGGCCAGGGCGCGGAGGCGCCAGGGCCTCGCCCCAGAGCGAGAGAGCCGCGGTAACAGCGACGGCGAGCACGGCGAGAGCCGCGCGGAGCGGCAGGCGCGCGGGCCGCGGCGGCAGCAGTGCGGCAGCGGCAAGGAGCGACGTCGCCGCGACGACTCCGTACAGGCCCTGTGCGCCGAGCGTGCCGATGGTGACGTATCCGAGCACGCCGCCGGTGGCCGCGCCCGCGAGATCGGCCGCGTACAGGAGCCCGCTCGCTTCGGGCGCTTCGCGGAGGGCGCGAACGATGACCCAGCTCACGCACAGGACGGGGATGACGCCCAACACGTAGGCGGCGCCGGCTGCGACGAACATGCCGGCCGCCCGGGGATCGATCCGCGTCTGGATCGCGAGCGCAATGATCGTCGTGACCGCGGCGGCCGCGGCCAGCTGCGCCGAGCTCGGCCGACGCGCCCGGACATCCACGACGGCCGCGGCGGTGCCGCCGGCGGCGACGCCGAGCAGCGCGCCGCTCACCACCAGGAAGGTGAGGTGGTAATCGAGCATCGCACTGAACAGCCGTGTCTGGACGAACTGGAACAGCAGCGCGGCGAACGACAGGAGGAAGATCGCGACGAAGACCGAGGCCGGAGCGGCGCGGCTCACAGGAAGCGCGATTTCAGCTCCAGATAGCGCTGGATCGTCGCGACGGTGAGGCGCTCGGCGGGCACGTCGATCGTGTGCACCCCCCGACGACGCAGGATCGCGAGCGCGCGAGCGCGCGCTTCCTGCACGTCTTCCGCGACGACCCGCTCGTAGAGCTCCGTCGTCGACGATGGCACCTTCGACGCGACCTCCGCGAGCTGCGGATCCGCCAGAAGACAGCACAGAACGAGGTTGTTCCCGGCGAGGCGCGTGACCGCGGCGACGAGCGCACGCGACGCCTCGTCGTCGACGAGATCGGTGAACAGCACCACCAGGGCGCGCCGCGCGGTGCGCGCGCGAAGGAACTCGAACGCGGCGCGGTAGTCCGGCTCGGTCGTCGTGACCTCGAGGCGGCGCAGCTCCTCGGTGAGCCGCAGGAACTGCTTGCGCCCGCGGCGCGCGGGCGCGTACGAGCGCACCGTATCGGCGAAGCCGAGCAGCCCGACCTCGTCGCCCTTCGCGGTGGCGACGTAACTGAGCATCAGCGCGGTGTTCACCGCGTGGTCCAGCTTCGTGAGTCCGGCGAGCGTGCTCGACATCAT
>JANNUM010000130.1:0-2191 GCA_031395235.1 Chloroflexota bacterium | reverse complement strand
TCGGACCGGCTTAAGGTCGCGGTCGTCGTCGACAACCGTCCGGGCGCCAGCGGCAACATTGGGACCGAGGCGGTGGTCAAGGCGGCCCCCGACGGTTACACGCTGTTGATGACGGCGAGCACGCATGTCACCAATGCGGCGCTGCAGTCGAGCGTTCCCTACGATCCCGTGAAAAGTTTCACGCCGATCAGTCCGACGGCCGTCGGCAGCCTTGCGCTGGTGGTCCATCCCTCGGTACCGGCACGCACGGCGCAGGAGCTGGTCACGCTCGCGAACGCGCAGCCCGGCAAGCTCAACTACGCGTCGCCCGGCAGCGGCACGCCGCATCACCTCGCGATGGAGCTGTTCAAGCTGCACTTCAAGGTCGACCTGACGCACGTTCCGTACAAGGGCACCGCCGGCGCCGTCACCGATATTCTCGGCGGCCAGGTGCAGGCCATGTTCCTGCCTGTCCACGTCGCGTTGAGCCATGCCCAGGCCGGAAAGCTGCGGATGCTTACCGCGGGGGGCGCCCGCCGCTCACCGGTCACGCCCGACGTGCCGTCGCTTGCGGACGTGGGCGTCACCGACATCGACGTCGACATCTGGTACGCGATGCTGGCCCCGGCCGGATTGCCCAAGGACCTGGTCGCGCTGCTGGTCGCGGAGGTCAACGCGATTTTGAGCGATCCGGAGGTGCGCGAGAACCTGCAGAAGCAGGGCCTCAATCCGACACCGGGAAGCCCAGAGGATCTCGCGCGGATGATCGACACCGACCTCGACCGCTGGACGAAGATCGTCCGCGCCGCCCGCATCACCGCCAACTGAAGCGAATCGCGATGAAGCTCGACATCTTCAACCATATCTTCCCGAAGAAGTATTACGACCGGATGCTCAAGGTCGCGCCGAACGGCAAGGACATGCACCGGCGCGTGCGCGAGATCCCGTCGATCGTCGACCTCGACGCGCGGTTCAGGATCATGGACCTGTTCGGCGATTACGCGCAGGTGATCTGCCTTCCGTCGCCGCCGATCGAGGTGTTCGGGCCACCGCCGGTCTCCACCGATCTGGCGCGCATCGCCAACGACGGCATGGCCGAGCTGGTGCGCAAGCACCCCGACCGGTTCCCCGCGTTCATCGCTTCGCTGCCGATGAACGATCCGCCAGGGTTGCTCAAGGAAGCCCGGCGCGCGGTGCGCGAGCTGGGGGCGGTCGGCGTACAGGTCTTCACCAACGTCCTCGGCAAGTCTCTGACGTCGCCGGAAACGCTGCCGCTGTTCGAGCTGATTGCGAAGCTCGACCTGCCGATCTGGCTGCACCCGGCCCGCACTGCCGACTTCCCCGATTACCAGCAGGAAAAGAAGAGCCACTACGAAATCTGGTGGACCTTCGGGTGGCCCTACGAGACCAGCGTCGCGATGGCGCACATCGTGTTCGAGGGGCTGTTCGACCGCTTTCCGGACCTCAAGATCATCACCCACCCCATGGGCGGGATGATTCCCTATTTCGAAGGCCGCGTCGGTCCCGGCTGGGACCAGCTCGGCAAGCGCACCTCGGATGTCGACTACACCAAGCTGCTCAAGAAACTCAAGAAGCGGCCGGTCGACTATTTCAGGATGTTCTATGCGGATACCGCGTTGTTCGGCGCGTGGGAGGCGACCAAATGCGGGTTGAAGTTCTTCGGGCCCCAGCGCGTGCTGTTCGCGTCGGACTCGCCGTTCGACCCGGAGAAGGGATCGATGTACACGCGCACGACCATCGAGATCGTCGACCGGCTCGATCTTTCGCCGGAGGAGCGGCACGCGATCTACGAGGGCAACGCGCGACGCTTGCTGAAACTCTGACGCCGGCGCGCGCAGCCGGCGTATGATCGTCCATTTCGTACTTTCCATCGTCGTCCCCGCGGAGGCGGGGACCCAGTGTCTTTGCAACCGTGAGTCACTGGATTCCCGCCCCCCGACTACCCAACTCGGGGGCAGGCTTCGCGGGAACGACGGAGAATCTGAGTAAACCTCAGTAAGCCCCAGATGATCGACGTGCTCGTGATCGGCGGCGGCAACGCTGCCCTCTGCGCGGCGCTGACAGCGCGCGAGGCCGGCGCTTCGGTGCTGCTGCTCGAGGCGGCGCCGCGCGATTGGCGCGGCGGCAACTCCGTGCACACGCGCAACCTGCGCTGCGTGCACGACGCGCCGCAGGACGTCCTCGCCGATTC
>JANNUM010000068.1:0-2022 GCA_031395235.1 Chloroflexota bacterium | reverse complement strand
GGCATCGCGATGGGACACGCGACGCTCGGGCGCATCGGCTTCGAGGGCCGCTACGACTACGGCGCCGTCGGCAACGTGACGAACCTCGCGCAGCGGCTCTCGGCCGAGGCGAAGCCCGGCCAGATCCTCGTGAGCCAGCGTGTCTTCGCGGCGATCGAGAACGCCGTCGAGTCCGAGAGCGTGGGAGAGCTCGTGCTTAAAGGGTATTCGCGCCCTGTGCCGGCCTACAACGTCGTCGCGCTGCGCGCCCTCTTCCACCCTGCCGTCGACTAGGTCAGCCTCCGGCCTCCCCGTATCAGACCGAGCCGGCGCTAACTCGGCGCTATCCATCAGGCCTGGGTAGGAACATCATGCGACGGTGATAACTCGCACTCCCGCGATACGAGTGCTGGTCGTCGAGGACGTCGCGGACTTGCGCGATTTCTACGCGATCCTTCTTCGCGAGGAAGGCTACGAGGTCGCGTGCGCGACCGACGGCAGCGACGCGCTCCGCTGGCTGTCCTGGCGCCCCGACGTGATCCTGCTCGATCTCATGATGCCGGTCATGGACGGCTACGAGTTCTACGCGAGGATGCGCAAGCTTCCGGGTGACCATCCGCCGGTGATCGTGGTGTCGGCCGTCACGCCGAGGAGCGCGGCCCTGCCCGGGATCCACGCAACCTTGCCAAAGCCGTTCGACTTCGCCCAGCTCCTGCACCGCGTCGCGTCGGCCGCGACGCATAGCCCCGCCGCCGCGACCTAGGCGACCTGCGCGCGCTGAAGCAGCGCGGGTAACGCCTCGGCCGCCTTCGCGCGGACCTCGGCCGGATCGAAGAGCAGTGGCGCGCCGCCGCGCACGATGAAGGTGCCGTCGATCAGGACGTCGCGCACGCCGCGCGAACCTCCACCGAACACGATCCGCGCGATAGGGTCCCCGCCCGGTCCCGCGAGCCGCTCGCTGTCGATCACGACGATGTCGGCGCGGCGCCCGACCGCGAGCGTGCCGATCTCCTCCTCGAGGTGCAGCGCCCGCGCTCCGTCGCGCGTCGCCATCATCAGCGCGTCGGCCGCGGTGAGCGCGCCCTGCCCGCGCAGCGTGCGCGCGAGCAGCGTCGCGAGTCGCGCCTCTTCGAAGCCATCGAGCTCGTTGTTGCAGGCCGCGCCGTCGGCGCCGATCCCGACGGTGACGCGCGCCTGCCGCAGCCGGACCACGTCCGCGACACCCGAGCCGAGCTTGAGGTTCGACGACGGACAGTGGGTGATCGCGCTCCCGCTCTCGCGCAGGATCGCGAGCTCCTGGTCGTCGATGTGCACGCCGTGCGCGATCACCGTCCGCGGCGTCGCGATCCCGACCTGCGCGAGGTAGCCGATGGGCGACATTCCGGTCACGCCCTGCACCGCGGACCGCTCTTCGACGCTTTCGTTGGAGTGCGTGTGCACGAGCGTTTCGCTCATCTTCGCCAGCATCGCCACGGCCTCGAGCAGCTCGCGCGTGCACGACAGGGCGAAACGCGGCGCGTATGCGTAGCCGATGCGACCGGCGCCGGCCTTGTTCCAGCGCTTCAGCAGGCCCGCGCTCGCGTCGAGTGAGGACCGTGTGTTCTCGACCAGGTCCGCCGGAACGCGGTCGCCTGTATCCATCATCGCCTGGCCGAAGCGCGCGCGGATGCCCGAACGCACCAGCTCTTCCGCCACGACGTCTCCCCAGCGCGTCGTGCCCATGTCGAGGATCGTCGTCGTCCCGGTGGTGATCAGCTCGCCGAGGCCGAGCCGCACGCACGCGCGCACCGATGCTTCGTCGTGCGCGGCCTCGAGCGGCCAGATGAACCGGCGCAGCCAGTCGAGCAGGCCGACGTCCTCCGCCAGGCCGCGGAAGATCGTCTGAACCAGGTGCACGTGCGTCTGCACCAGGCCGGGCATCACGTAGCAGCCGGAGCAATCCACCACCTCGGTGTCCGGTGGCGTCTGCAGGTCTGCACCGATCTGCGCGATGTGGGCACCGCTGACGAGCACGTCGCCGCCCATCGGACGCGCGCCCTCGCC
>JANNUM010000198.1:0-2255 GCA_031395235.1 Chloroflexota bacterium | reverse complement strand
CTCGCCGCGGTCGTGACCGAGGTCGGCCGGCGCGTCCCGAGACACCCGCGCCCAACACTCTGGAAGCCGCCGAGCGACCCCGACGACAACGAGCCCGGGGCAGCCGGCGAGGCGCCATATCTCAAGGATCCGCCCTGATGTTGCGCACGCACACCGCGGGGGAGCTGCGCGCGGCGGACACCGGCAAGGCCGTCACGCTGGCGGGCTGGGTCGACCGACGGCGCGACCACGGCGACGTGACCTTCATCGATCTCCGTGACCGCTACGGCAAGACGCAGATCGTCGCCAACGCGGCCGAGCAGTCGAAGGCGCATGCCGCGCTCAAGGACGCGCGCAGCGAGTGGGTGCTGCAGGTCCGCGGGACCGTGCGTCCGCGACCCGAGGGCACACGTAACCCCAAGCTCTCGACCGGTGACGTCGAGGTCGCGGCGGAGGAGATCGTCGTCCTCAACGAGGCGAAGACGCCACCTTTCTATGTGAACGAGGAAACGCCGGTCGACGAGAACCTGCGGTGGAAGTACCGCTACGTCGACCTCCGGCGCGAGCGCTCGAAGGATCTGATGCGGCTGCGCCACGAGGTCGTCGCGTTCATCCGCGCCTACATGATCGAGCGCGGGTTCTGGGAGATCGAGACGACGAACCTGATCCGCTCGGATCCGACGGGAGCGCGCGACCTGGTGGTGCCGTCGCGGTATTACCCGGGCAAGTTCTGGGCGATGCCGCAGTCGCCTCAGCAGCTCAAGCAGATCCTCATGGTCGGCGGCGTCGACAAATACTTCCAGATCGCGCGCTGCTACCGCGACGAGGACCCCCGCGCGGACCGAACGCTCGAGCACACGCAGCTGGACGTCGAGATGAGCTTTGTCGAGCCGAAGGACGTGATGGCGCTGGGCGAGGACCTCTACACGAAGGTCTTCCAGAAGTTCGCGGTAAGGCCGCTGAAAGACGTGCCGTGGCCGAGGCTCACGTTCGACGAGGCCATCCGGCGCTTCGGCAGCGACCGGCCCGACCTCCGTTTCCGCATGGAGCTCATCGACCTTACCGAAGTGTTCCGCTCGACGGGATTCAACGCCTTCCGCGAGGCCATCGAAAGTGGCGGCGCGGCCCGCGGGATGGTCGTGGCGGGTAAGGCCGACGCAACACGCAAGGAGATCGACGCCTGGACGGCGATCGCGAAGCGCAAGGGCGCGAAGGGCCTCGGCCAGTTCCAGCTCAAAGGCGGCGAAGTCGTGTCGCAGATCGCCAAGTTCCTCTCGCCCGGTGAGCTGGACGCCCTCCGCACGGTGACCGGCGCGAAGGAGGGCGACCTCGTGCTCGTCGTCGCCGCGCCGTACCGCGTCGCGAGCGAATCGCTCGGCGTGCTGCGCGAGCACCTCGGTCAGGCGCTGAAGCTCGCGGACACGTCGACGCACCGCGCGGTCTGGGTCCATGAGTTCCCGCTCGTGGAGCGCACGCCAGAGGGAGGATGGACGTTCGCACACAACCCGTTCTGCGGTCCGCTTACGCCGCATGACATGGAGCTACTCGACACCGAACCCGAGAAGGCGCGCAGCAAGCAGTACGACCTGGTCGTCGACGGTCGCGAGCTGGGCGGCGGAAGCGTCCGCATCCATCAGCGATCGGTGCAGGAGCGCCTCTTCAAGCAGATGGGCATCTCGAAAGAGGAGGCGCAGACACGCTTCGGGGCGCTCCTTGACGCGCTCGAGTACGGCGCGCCGCCTCACGGTGGGATCGCGCCGGGCATTGACCGGCTGATCATGACGCTCGCGGGAACGGAGAACATCCGCGAGGTGCAGGCGTTCCCGAAGACGCAGACCGGCTACGACCCGATGCTCGACGCCCCCGCCGCGATCAATGACGAGCTCCTCGACGAGCTGGGTCTGCGCGTGGTGAGGAAACCGGAAAGCTAGCGGAGGCCAGGCAGGCTGACTCCCGCAGGAACGCTGACGCGTGACATGCCGGTGAACTTTGCGAGGTCGTTGAGCGCTTTCTCGACCGCGCGACCTGTGGCGCGGTCGCGTTTGGGACCGGGCTCGAGGTGAACGGCGTTGACGACGAGCGTCTCCCGGTCGCGGTCGAGGCGCGGATCGATCCGTCCGATCAGCTCGTCGTTGTGCAGGATCGGCATCGCGAAGTAGCCGTATTTTCGCTTTACCCGCGGGACGTAGATCTCGATGCGGTAGATCTCGATGCGGTAGCGCATCCCAAAGAGGGCCTCCGCGCGAGCGCGGTCGCGGATGAGCGTGTCGAACGGC
>JANNUM010000558.1:0-7322 GCA_031395235.1 Chloroflexota bacterium | reverse complement strand
CCGGACGGCTCGATGTCGCGCCTCCCGGAGCTCAAGCGCTTCGCGAAGCGGCATGCCTTGAAGATGATCACCGTCAAAGACCTCATCGCGTACCGGATGGCGCGCGAGCAGATGGTCGAGCGCGTCGCGACGGCGAAGCTGCCGACCAGGTACGGCGAGTTCCAGGTCCACGGCTACAAGGCGCGCTTCGGCAACACCGAGGCCGAGCACGTCGCGCTCACGATGGGCGAGGTCGCCGACGGCAAGCCGGTCCTCGTGCGCGTGCACTCGGAGTGTCTGACTGGCGACCTCCTGGGCTCGCAGCGGTGCGACTGCGGTGCGCAGATGGACGCCGCACTCGCGCGGATCGCGCGCGAAGGCCGCGGTGTGTTCCTCTATCTGCGCCAGGAGGGACGCGGCATCGGCCTCATGAACAAGCTGCGGGCCTACGCACTACAGGATCAGGGCCTCGACACCGTCGAAGCGAACGAGCGCCTCGGATTCAAGGCCGACCACCGCGAGTACGGGATCGGCGTCCAGATCCTCATGGACCTCGGCGTGCGGCGCGCGCGGATCCTCACGAACAATCCGGAGAAGGCCGGCGTGTCGCTGTATGGCTTCGAGATCGTCGAGCGCATCCCGATCGAGATCCCCGCGACCGCGAAGACCCGCGCCTACCTCAAGACGAAGCGCGACAAGATGGGCCACCTGTTGAGCATGGTCGCGGACGAGACGAGCTAGTTAGCGCGTCGCGTTCTTCCATAAGCTGTCGGCAGCCTTTAGCAGCTGACCGTCCGTCCCACCCGAGAGATCGTGATCGACGGTCGTGATCCAACGGCCGTCGTTGAAGAACACGGTCACGCCGATACCCTCCAGGCGGCCCGGACCGTCGCTCCTCTGCACGTCACTGACGTCGGACCACTTCCGGTCGATGCCGATGATCGGCAGCGGAACGACCTCGCGCAGCCCGACGCTGTCGATGACGAGCGTCGAGGCCACCGTCGGCGCGAATGCGGCGAAGCCAAAGAACAGCGCCCCCGCGGAGACCGAGGTGGCGAGCAGGAGCCGCGCAAGCTCTCGTGTCGCGATCCGCAGCGGGACCGGACCGCTCGTGTGCCAGCCGCGTACGCTGCCGCGCGCCCAGGAGAGCGCCGACGACCCGAGGCCGAGACGGAGCACCAGGCGCGTCAGCAGCGCGGACAGCCCGACGGCCATGACGAAGCTCCGGGGGTCGAGCCAGCTGTAACGCGGCTGGATGACGAACGCACCTGATCCAGCCGGAGGCCGGATGTCCGACGCGAGGTTGACGATCTCGGGGAGGATGAACAGCCCCGCGAAGAAGATGAACGCGAACAGCGCGCCGGCGACCGCGGGCACGAACGGATCGTCGTGCTCGGAGAACTCGCCGCGCACACGCTCGAGCGCGTTCTCGTACTCGAGCCACGACGTCGCCTGGTAGTTGAACGTCTGTGCCTTCATGTCCTGCATGACCTTGGCGATGTGAGGCGCGAAACCGGGCTCCGTGGCGCCGTCGATGGAGATGACCAGAGCACGCGTGAGCTTCTCGACGTACGGCTGCGTCGTGGTGCTTTCCTTCGTCTTGACGACCCTCTCGCGGTCTGCCTCGGTCTTGATCTCGAGGCGTCCGCGGTTGGCCCGAACGTCCTTGACCTCGCTCCACATATACGCGGTCCCCGTGCGCAGCCCGACCAGCGCGAATCCCATTGGGGAGAGCTCCAGCCGCGCGCGACCGAAGAATCCGAAGCGGACGTCCTTCCGGATGACGGCCGGATGCTTCCCGATCGCGGCCATGAGCTCGACATACGCCGGCGTCTTCTGCGGCGCAGCGGGCACGCCGAAAACAGGGGGAACGAAGGGTTTCGCCGGCGCGACGAAAGGCGCCGGCGGGACGAAGGGCGCGGGCGCCGTCGCCTCGTGCGCCGAGGGCTTCGTGCGCTTCGCGTTCTTCGCCTCGCGTTCCGCGTTCTTCTTCGCTTCGCGTTCGGCGATCTTGGCTTCGCGCTCGTCGATCTTCGCTTGCACCGCTGCGAGCTTCGCATTCCTCTTCGCGTCTTCTTCCGCGATCTTCGCGGCCTGCACCGCGTTCTCCTCCGCGATCTTCGCGGCCTTCTTCGCCTCCTCGATCGCGCGCAACGCCGCCTTCTTGCCCTCCTTGGTGGTGGGCGCGACAGCGGGCGCCGCGGGGGTAAAGGATGTCGGCGCGGGACCGACGCTGAACGGACTATTCGCGGAGGTGAACGCACTCGGTGCGGTGAACGGTGGCGGCGCGGCGGCCGCCGACTCCGGCGCGGCGGGCGGCGCCTGGGGCGCGGACGCCGGCGGGGCGAAGGAGAACGGCGAGTTGGGCGAATTGAAGATCGATGGCACCGCCGGCTGCTGCGGCGGGGGCGGTGCTGGCGGCGTCGCGGGCGGGAGCGGGGTAGTGAACGGGTCGGGGTACTGAGGGATCGTGCTGGCTGCTTCCGAAAACGGATTCGGTTGTGGCAGGTACTGCGACTGCTGCGCGGGCTGCCAGTCCGGAGTGGCGGGAGGTGACGCGGGCGCGGCCGCAGAGTCCTGCGCCTCCGGCGCTTTTTCCTGACCAGGCGGGGGCGGGACAAGACCGAGCGCGACGAGGCGGGGGTCGTCCATTCTCTGTTGAACGTTAGGGCAGCGGGGATGCGACGGCGAGCCCCCCGATAGAGTGCGACGGATGGCGACCGGAAAGACACGCGCCGGCAGGAGCACGATCCAACATCGTGGCATCCGTGTCGCGATCGTTCGCGCGCGATGGAACGAGGACGTGACGCTGGCACTCGAGCGCGGCGCCATCGAGCGCGCGGCCGACTCGGGCGCGAGCGTCGATCTTTTCGAGGTCGCGGGTTCGTTCGAGCTCCCCGCCGCCGTCGCGTTGCTCGCCGATACGGGCCGCTACGACGCCGTCGTCCCGATCGGCTGCGTGATCCGCGGCGAGACGCCGCACTTCGAGTACATCGCGCAGTCGGTGTCGAAGGGGCTCATGGATCTCACGCTCACCTACCCGACCGCGATCCCCTTCGGCGTGCTCACCTGCGACTCCATCGAGCAAGCGCGCGAGCGCGCCGGCGGGGCGAAGGGCAACAAGGGCGCGGAGTCGATGGACGCGGCGCTCGAGATGGTCGCGCTGCGTCAGGCGCTCACGCGCGCGCCATCGAGCGCGCGTCGCTCGGCCCGCAAGGCGTCGAGCGCCTCGTCGCGTTCGACGCGATAGAAGCGGAGCGATTCGCCGGGCACCCTCTGCGCGACCTTCCCGAGATCGGCGGCGATCACGGTTGCGATCACGGGATACCCACCGGTCGTTTGATGATCGGCGAGCAGAACGATCGGCGCGCCACCGCGCGGCACCTGCACAGCGCCCGCGACAACGCCGCAGCTTAAGAGCTCGCCGGCTCGCGCTGCGATGGACGCGCCACCGAGGCGCACCCCCTGGCGGTCGCTCGCGGGTTCGACGACGAACGTCGCGGCGAAGAAGCGCTGGGTCGCGTCCGCCTCGAAGCGATCCGTGTGCGGGCCTGCCATCGCACGCACCTGCCCGTCATACGCCGTCGGCTCGATGCGCCGCGCGGCGTCCTCGGCGCCCGCATCCGCGTCGCCGAGCGGAAGCGCGTCGCCCGCTAGCAGCGGCGTGCCCAGACCCGCGGGTAGATACGACGCGCGCTACCCGAGGATCAGCGTCGTCGCGATACCGCCGCTCACGGCGAGATACGCGAAGCGCGTCCGCTCACCGGCGTTGACCGTGACCGTCTGGCCGGCGCGCACGAAGACGGAGCTCCAGCCAGGAAGCCGCGAGCGGGTCATGAGCGAGACGTCACGTCCGGCGACCGCGACCACGCAGGCATGGTCGCAAGTGAAGCGGAACGGTGTTCCGATGATCTCGATCCCCGCGGCATCATCGGCATTGCCGACGAGGGCGTTCGCAGCCGCCAGCGCGAATGGATCGGCGGCGCCGGCCGGTGGCACACCCGAGCGAAGATGGCCGAAGCGTCCGCGGTCCTGCACGGTCGAGCGCACACCAGCCTCACTGATGTGGATCACAGCGGGACGAAGCGCAGGCGGTCACCGGCGCGGATACGCACCGGCTCAGCGGCGCTGGGATCGAACACCCGGAGGTCGGTCCGTCCGATGAGGCGCCATCCGCCGGGCGACGCGAGCGGGTACACCGCGGTCTGGCCGTCGGCGATCGCGACCGATCCCGCCGGCACGCGCTCGCGCGGACGCTCGAGGCGCGGCGCGACGATCCGCGGGTCCAGCCGGCCGCAGTACGCGAATCCAGGCAGGAACCCGAGGAAATACGCGGTGTACTCGCGCTCGGCGTGAAGCGCGACGAGCTGCTCGACACTGAGGTGCGAGCGCTCGGCCGTCTCGGCGAGATCGGGACCGTCGTATGTCGTGGGGATCTCGATCACTCGGCGCGGCTTGTCGCCCAGGGTGAGCAGGAACTGGCCACGCGCGAGCATCGCTTCCGCTGCCTTCTCGGCCTCCGCGGGCGCGATGCGCAGCGGATCGAAGCGCAGTAAAGCCGACGCGTACGCCGGGACGGCGGGACCGAGCTTGGAGACCGTCTCCCAGTGGTCCGCGACGGCGCGCGCCCAGCTGACGACGTCCTCCTGGAAGTCCTCCGCAAGCTCGACGAGCAGCGCACCCTCGCCGAAGGGGACGACGCGCGGCTTCACGGCCAGATGACCGCGGGCCGCACCGTAATGCCCGCGCCGGCCAGCGCCGCGCGCACCGCGGCGGCGATCGCGGGCGCGCCGGGCGTATCGCCGTGCAGGCACAGCGTGTCGACAGCGAGCTCGAGGAACGAACCGTCGTGCGCGCGCACGCCGCCGTCGCGCACGAAAGACAGCGCTTGCTTCACTGCGACCTGCGGGTCGGTATGCAGCGCGCCCGCGAGCTTGCGGGAGCGCAGCGTACCGTCCGCCTCGTAGGCGCGATCCACGAAGCCTTCGCGCACGACGCGCAGGCCGGCACTGAGCGCCGCATCGACCATGGCCGATCCGGGCGGGGCGTACACCGCGACGTCGGTGGGCGAGATGAAGACCCTCTTGACCCCGGCGACGATCGAGTTTGCGATCGCCGCGTCACGCTCAGCTTGGTTGTACAGCGCTCCGTGCGCTTTGACGTGCGAGATCTTCAGGTCGGGATCGACGCGTTGAAGCGCGCGGATCTGACGCGCGACCTCTTCGCTGAGCTCGTCATCCGTCAGCGGGACGGGGACGCGCCCGAAGTTCTCGCGATCGGGATAGCCCGGATGCGCTCCGACGACCACGCCGTAGCGCCGAGCGAGCGCGACGGTCTCGCGCATCGTCCATTCATTACCGGCGTGCCCTCCGCACGCGATGTTCGCCGAGCTGATGAGTGGCATGAGCAGCGCGTCGGTGCCCGCGCCCTCGCCGAGGTCGCTGTTGAGATCGATGGATGCGCGCACCGCCGTACGTTAGCGCGGCAGCCGATGCTCTAGCGGAAATGCTCCGCGTAGCGGCGCTGCTCATCAGTTAGCGGCGGCTCGCTCGGCGCATTCCGGGCCGAGCGGAAATAGATCTCGTTGTCCATCCAGAAGCGATACAGGAATTCGGAGAACGATTCCGCGCAGACGCTGGCGTCGCCGCTCGCTGGATCGAAACGCGCGAAGCGATTCTCATCGGCCTCGAACCCCAGCGGTGTCTCGCTGACCACAACCGCCTCGGAGCCATCTTCCCCGACGTAGATGAGCCAGTGGAGGATCCACTGCTGGTCCGACAGGAAATGGATCAATGACCCGCCGCCCGCCACATCGACCGGGAACTGCGCGAGGTCGAGATAGCAGGCCGTGGCGGACCGCATGCGCATCCGCGGTTCGGGGTCGGAGATGAACGTCCTGAACACGCGCGGCAGCTTGATCGTGGTGGTGCCCAATAGGGCGTCGAGCTCCGACGTCGTCGCGGTCCGCTCGGGCGGCCCGTCGCTGGGATCCAGGTGGCCGAGCGAGCGAGAAACGCGCGGCTGCTGGCGGAGCCAGGTGAGCTCCGGATCCAGCGGCCGCTCGATCGCGGGCAGCTCCGCGTAGGGGAACGCGGAGTAGGTCGCGTATGGCTTCGGGTGCTCCCGGTAGCCCGGTAGGTCCGTCGACCACCACGCGCGCGGAAGGGTCAACAACGCTGCCACCGAGAGCAAAGCCTAGCGGCGGCGGCGCGCTCCTACGGGATGAACAGCGGAGCCAGCACCAGCGTGATCGTCGCGAGGAGCTTGATGAGGACGTGGAGGCTTGGGCCGGCGGTGTCCTTGAACGGGTCGCCGACCGTGTCGCCGACGACGGCCGCCGCGTGCGCCGGCGTGCCCTTGCCCAGGACATTGCCCTTGTCGTCCTTCAGCATCCCCGACTCGATGTACTTCTTGGCGTTATCCCACGCGCCGCCGCCGTTGTTCAGGACAGTGGCGAGGATCACACCGGCCATCGTGCCGACCATCAGCATCGCCGCCATGGCCTCCGCCTTGAGCAGGATGCCGACGACGATCGGCGCGCCCACCGCGAGGAGTCCCGGCGCGATCATGTTGCGCAGAGCGGACGCAGTGGTGATGTCCACGACGCGCGCGTAGTCCGGTTCCTCGGTGCCGGCCATGATGCCGGGATGCTCGCGGAACTGCGTCCGCACCTCTTCGATGATCGCGGCGCCGGCGCGGCCTACCGCGCGGATCGCCAGGGACGAGAAGAGATAGACGAGCATCGCGCCGAGGAAGCCGCCGAGGAAGACTTCGACCTTGGCCAGGTCGACCGTGCTGAAGGGCTTGCCGGTCAGTTGCGCGACCTTGTCGAGATAGGCCGAGAACAGGAGGAATGCCGCGAGGGCGGCGGAGGCCACGGCGTAGCCCTTCGTCAGCGCCTTCGTGGTGTTGCCCGCGGCATCGAGACGGTCGGTACGCTCGCGCGTCTCCGCCGAGGCTCGCGCCATGGAGGCGACGCCACCGGCGTTGTCCGTGATCGGCCCGAAGGTGTCCATCGCCAGGATGAACGCTGCGCTCATGAGCATGCCCATGGTCGCGACGGCCGTGCCGTAGATGCCACCGTGCGGAAGACCGGTGACCTGGCCCCACTGATCGCCGAGCCAGTGAGAGAGGAACAGCGCGATCGCGATCGTGATCGTCGATGAAGCGGTGGTCTCGAAGCCCACCGCGACGCCGGAGATGATCGTCGTCGCCGGACCGGTCTTGGCTGCCTCCGCGATCTCTTTGACCGGCCGCCAGCTGCCGGACGTGTAGTACTGGGTGATATACACAAAGGCGAGGCTCGTGAGGATGCCGACGACGCCCGCCAAGAAGAAGTACAT